>CAXAGK010000182.1:0-7245 GCA_963968305.1 uncultured Rickettsiales bacterium
TGTGCATCGGCTATAACAGTGGCGGGCTGCCGCTTTCAATGCAGATCGTCGGACGGCCTTTTGATGATGCGGCGGTTCTCCAAGCGGGCGACGCCTATGAACGCTCGACGACCTGGCGCTCGCATCGGCCCAAACTTGATCCAAATGCGGAGATTACACCGACACCGCAACCCGCACCCGATGCGCCATCCGGCGCCGACGCGAAGACGCGGGAACGTGTCGCGAATGCTGTTAAAGCGGCAGGTCTGCCACTCAACGAGGCGCAAATCGACCAGATCAATGCCGCCGCTCCTTATGTGGCGGAAATGGTCGGACGCATTAATCGGGAACGTTCTTTTACAGACGAGCCGGCGAATACATTTTCATTCTCGAATTAGTGCCTCGCCCAATTGGATACATTTAATTAGATTGGTAAGATAGTCCTGGAGCCGGCAACCAATATTTAAGCAAACAGCATGAGCTTAATTGGTTTCGAAAGCGTATGTGCTCTCGTCATCGATGATGTCAATTTAACGCTTCGTCGATTGATAAAACTTGCGAGCAAACCGGCATTCCACAAGTGCATTCGGCAGCCAGCGGCTTAGCCGCGTGCGAAATGATACAGTCGGGCAAAGTGACGCCTAATCTAATTGTCGCCGATTTCCAAATGCCCGAGATGAACGGTCTGGAAATGTTAAAACGAGTCCGCACGGACGATGTTGCCAATCTCCGCATGATGTCCCGTTTATTATGCTGACCGGCTATCTAGAACTAAAACGCTCCATCCACACAGTACGCCTCGGTGTCGATGGCTTGATATGCAAGCCGCTGACACCGGCCGTTGCAAAGGAAAAGTACCGACCGCTCTTCTCCAGTGATCCTGCGCGTGACGTTCGAGACACCAATTATTATGCCGACAAAGATATCGACAACGGCGGCGCGCTTGATGCGGAAATCGCAACGCAACCTGGTAATGAAGAAACCGAGCTCCCCACGACACTGGTGACCCCCGGGGTCATTCTGTCACGGGATCTTAAATATCCAAACGGCGACCTGCTCTTACCCCAAGGTGCCGTCATAAACCAAGTGCTTCTCAACTGACTGCAAGAAGTTGCAGAACTATCCAGCGGATTACATAGGCTGTGGATCTGACTCCAAGAAGCAACGAACAATATATAACTATCGATCATTCTTTTCGACCATGATGACCTCTCTAATTTTCGCCGGAATCCGCATCGAGAGGTCCTCTGATACGATTGCCACTGACGTTTCATTAAATTTGGCTGAGATCCCAACGCGGTAAATCCGCGCTTCGTTTAAACAAAACTGGTTGGCCAGCTCGACAAAAGTCGCTGGCCGACACCGTCGCTCATGCGACCGCGGTAGACCTCCAACATATCGATGAGATAGCGGCGGGTCTCACGGGGGTCAATGACCTCTTGGGCTTCGTAAAGTTCAGCCAACTGCCACGGCTCTGAATCCCGGTCCAATTCCTCGACACGCCGGTCGAACTCTTCCGGATCGTCTTCGCGCTTAATGTTGTAGACAACACTCACGCCAACCCGCGGGTCCATGAAACCCAAATCCGCTGATGGCCAAAGCGCCACTTCGTCGGTGTTTCGCCCGCCCCCCATATTCATGTAAGCCTGTCCATAGCTCTTGCGCAGAATGATCGAAAACTTCGGCACGGTGACGAGCTGCAAAGCATTCATCCAATTCATGATCCGCCCTGGCGCGCCAATCCGCTCACCGTCAACGCCGATCAGAAAACCCGGCACATCCACCAGAAAGACCAACGGAATGTTGAAACTGTCGCACAGCACCATGAAGCTAGTGACCTTGTTGCACCCGTCCGGGTCAATGGCTCCGCCCTTGAACATCGGGTTATTGGCGATAACACCGACGCTGCGCCCATCGATCCGCACGAACGCGGTGGTCGCGGTCTTTCCGTAATTCGGCTTCAACTCGAACAGACTGTCCTTGTCCGCGATGGCGGAGATCACCTTGCGCACGTCGTAGACCTTCTGACGCTCTTCGGGAACAATACCGAGGATGCTTTCCATATCATCGCCCGACCCTTCCGGCACTTCATGGACCGGCGGCGCTTCCTTCGAATGGCTCGGTAGATAGGAGAGAAATCTCTTCACCAGATCGATGGCTTCCTCGTCCGTATCAGTCGCGTAGTCAACAAGCCCACTGACCCGCGTGTGCATACGCCACCCGCCGAGGTCTTCCTTGTCAATCGGCTGATTAATGGCGAGCGACGTCACGCGCGGCGAAGCCACCGCCATGGCGGCACCCTTCTTCATCACCACGAAATCTGACATGCAGCCATACCAGGTGAGCGAGCCATAACTATCGCCCAACTGCACCGCTACCCAAGGCGTCTCACGCAACCGGCGGTATTCAGCAGGATCGGAGCCAAGGATTGCCCTGCCCGACGCACCCATCCGATCCGGCATCCGCGCACCGGTCGACTCTCCCATCCAGATCACCGGCATGCCTTGCGTATTCGCGACATGCTTCAGATGGCGCATCTTCTTACCGTTGATCAACGCACTGGAAGCGCCCAGAACCGTGAAGTCATTCGACATCGCAGCAACCCAACGCCCGTTGACCTTGCCAAACCCGGAGACCTTGCCATCCGCCGGCGTGCGATCCCGCATCTCAGGTCGGGCCGAGCGCGCATGCATCCCACTCTCGACCAACTCCCCATCGTCGAAGAGATACGCCAACCGGGCCCGCGCATCGAGGTTACCGTTGGCGCGGTGCTTCTCAAGCCGCTTCTCTCCACCCATGGCGAGCGCGAAGGCGCGACGTTCCTCGAGTTGTTTGATCTTATCGTCGTGGGGCATGGGGGACTCCAAAGTTTTATGACTGGTTGTCATTCCCACGCAGGTGGAAATCCAGTTCCTCTCAGGTTATCTTCTGTATTTCCGCCTGCGCGGGAAAGACGACATTAGATGATTACGGCCAAAACTCCGCTCTCAGTTGCTTCTTGTAAAGCTTGCCGGTCGGCAGTCTTGGCAGTTCATCATGGAAATCGATGGAGCGCGGGATCATATAAGAAGCGAGACGTTCGCGCGCGAAATCCATCAACTCGGTGCGCACTTCCTCATCATGCGTCACGCCGTTCGCGGTCTGCACGATGGCTTTCACTTCCTCACCGAAATCCGGGTTCGGCACACCGATCACCGCGACGTCGTGGACCATCGGGTGCAAGCACAAGGCATCCTCGATCATTTGCGGGTAGATATTCACACCGCCGGAGATTATCATGAAGGTCTTGCGGTCGGTGAGATAGAGATACCCATCCTCGTCCAAATGCCCAACGTCGCCCATGGTCGACCAGTTCGGATGATGCGGATGTTGCGCCTCTCGCGTACGCTCTGGGTCGTTGTGATAGGTGAAGACAACACTCTCGCGCTCGAAATAGATGACGCCGTCTTCTCCTACCTCTAATTCCTTACCGTCATCATCGCAGACATGGATCGTGCCCATCACCGCCTTACCGACGGAGCCTGGCTTCCGCAGCCATTCCTCGCTATTGATCCGTGTGGAGCCGTTTCGCTCAGAGGCCGCGTAATACTCCTGCAGGATCGGCCCCCACCACTCTATCATCTGGCGTTTCACCTCGATCGGGCATGGTGCCGCTGCATGGATTGCCACTTTATGGGTCGAAAGGTCGTAGGCCGCGCGCCGGTCTTCCTCCAGCTTCAACATTCGGATGAACATGGTCGGGACCCACTGGCTATGGGTCACCTTGTGTTGTTCGATCAGGCGCAAAGCTTCTTCCGCATCGAAGCGCGGCATCATGATCACGGTTCCGCCCAAGACATGGGTCCGGTTGGTAAAGGCGAAGGGTGCCGCGTGATAGAGCGGCGCTGGTGACAAATAGACCGAGGTTTCATCGAACCCGTAGGATAAAAATGACTCCAAAAACTCCGGCCCTTCAGAGACATGGCGCTCACCCAGCTCGCGCCGGATACCTTTGGGCTTCCCCGTCGTCCCGGAGCTATAGGGCATATGCTCGCCTTGGCGCTCATCATCGAGCGGCTCGATGGACTGCCCCTCCAGCGCCGCTTCGTAGGAGTTCCAACCGGCAAGCTCACCACCAATGATCAAGCGATGTGGGCATTGCTCGATCAGTGGCAGTAGTTCGTCGGCTACTTTCGACAAACGCTCCGACGTGATCAGAGCCTTCGCGCCGCAATCGGCGACGATATAGGCGACATCATGAGACGGCAGAAACTGGTTCACCGTCACCAGATAGAGACCACTGCGTAGCGCTGCCCAGGTCGCCACGAAAAATTCGAGGCGGTTCTCCAAATTGATCGCGAGTGCATCACCGCGCTTCAACCCCACAGAGCGCAGATACCGCGCCAAGCGGATCGAGTCTTCGTTTAAGCGCCGATAGGTCAGCACCTCTCCAGTCACGGCGTTGACGGCAGCCGGTTTCTCCGGCGTCTCAGCCGCATATTTTCCTGGATACATGCTTGATTAGTTCGCCCGGTAGAACGGACGGTCTCCCTTTACCGTGACGCGGTGCCCGTACCGTTCATTCGGCCAGTAATCCCACATCGCCAAATGTTGCGTCGAGCGGTTATCCCAAAAAGCTATCGAGTTCGGCTCCCAGTGAAATCGAACTTGGAATTCGGGCCGCGCCATATGTCTGAACAAAAATTCCAAAAGCGCGTCGCTCTCTTCTTCCGTCATACCGCGAATGCGACTGGTGAAGGTCTCGTTCACATACAACGCCTGTCGACCTGAGACCGGATGGGTGCGCACGATCGGGTGCTCGTTGGTCGGGTAAACCGAGTCCTTATCGTCGACCCCCTTATCCGCATAGCGGCCACGAAAGGCGCGTTCCGAATCATGGACCGCGGTCTTACCGTCGAGAAAACCCTTCATCTTATCGGACAATGCGTCATAGGCCGCGTACATATTTGCGAACAGCGTATCGCCACCAGAGCCGGGCGTGCGGTGAATTTGCAGCATAGTCCCTAGCGGCGGTTCCTCGTCACAAGAAACGTCCGTGTGCCAATCGGCGCCGTTGTTCACGAAGGATTCGCCGTGCGTGTGAATGACGAACAGCTCTGGATGTTTGGCGCCACCGGGCGCCGCCGGATGGATGTGTAGTTTCCCAAACCGGCGTGCGAAGGCAATCTGCTGCTCCGGCGTCAATTCCGGTTGATCGCGAAAGAACAATACATTGTGGTTCGCAAGCGCATGCGTCAAATCGGCGATCTGCGCCTCAGGCACGTCTTCAGTCAGATCGACGCCTTCAATTTCAACGCCTATCACCGGCGTTATTGGTGTCACGGAAATTGTCTCGTAAGAGGCTTCCTGGCGCGCATTGGAGAGAGCTTGAGCGCGGTCCAGTTTTCCCTCATGTAACGGTCGATCAGACATCGGCCTCTCCTCAATTCATCCGGTGGAAGGGGCGCTCGCCCTTAATGGTGACACGGTGACCTTTGCGCTCTTCCGGCCAGTAGTCCCAAAGCGCCAGATGTTGCGTGCACCGATTGTCCCAGAACGCGATGGAATTTTCTTCCCATTGGAACCGCACCTGGAATTGGGCTTGTTCCAAATGTGTGAAGAGAAACTTGAGAAGGGCATCGCTCTCCGCATTTTCCAAATCAACAATTTTCGTGGTGAAAGCCCGGTTCACATAGAGCGCTTCACGACCCGAGACCGGATGCGTGCGAACGATCGGATGCTCGGCGCTCGGATAGACCTTATCCGCATCGTCCACACCGCGGTCGGAATAGCGGCCGCGGTAGATATGCTCCGACTCATGCATCGCGGTGCAGGTGCGCAAGAAATTCTTCATCGAATCCGACAAGGCGTCGAAAGCCGCGTACATATTGGCGAACAAAGTATCGCCGCCGACTTCGGGCACTACATGCAATTGCAACATGGTGCCGAGTGGCGGAGTTTCGTCGCAGGAAACGTCCGTGTGCCATCCACCGCCGTTATTCACTTGCGATTCCTTGTGCGTGTGAATGATAAATAATTCCGGATGTCCTTCCGCATGCGGGGCAGCGGGATGGACATGCAATTCTCCGAACTTGTTGGCAAAATCGATTTGCTGATCCGGCGTCAACTCCGGTTGATCTCGAAAGAACAAGACGTTGTGGTCCGCCAAGGCGTGGCTCAAATCGTCAATCTGTGCGTCGGAGACCGGCTGTGTGATATCCACACCGGAGACGATTCCCCCGATGACGGCTGTCGCGGGCTTGACCTCAATGGTTTCGTAGACGCCTTGAGCGCGCGAATTCGATAAATTGCGCGCTCGACCGGCACGCCCCTTATAAACTTTCTTTTTCGGCTCTTCCGTCATGGTTCTATTCCGACCTGTTGTCTTCTGCCGCGACGGTGCGCCCGGCAATGCGTCCGCTGACAAAACATTCCGTCAGGTTCCCTCCAGAAAGATAGAGGCTACCCCAGATGCCGCCAAGCTCACCTGCCGTATAAAGCCGTGGAATCGGTTCGCCGTAGGCATTCACCACGCGGCGCTTCTCGTCGTGGACAGGGCCGCCCTGAGTATTCGAGACAACCGGCCAAATCTCCGCCAAATAGAATGGCGGCTTTCGAACAGCGACCATGCTTTTGGGCGGACGCCCCAATTCATCGACACCCTCCTCGCAGTTCTCGTTCCAGGTCCTGATGGTTGCCGATAATTCCTCGGCGGGACAACCGATCATCTCGGCCAGCTCTTCGATGGAATCGGCTTTGCGTAACAACCCGTTCTTAACTTCCTTCAGATTATCCCGGCTCCACTCGTAATTCTCATAGGCACCGTCATTGAACATGGTCTGACCCAACGGGTAGAGCGCCCTGCCATCGTCGTCGAGGACCATGTAGCACGGCACGAAGGGTTGCCCCATACGGGAGGGATCGACCCGATCCATGCCGCGATGCCCGGTGTCCTGCATATAGGGGTCATTTTCGTTCATGAAGCGACGTCCGTTGTCGCCGACGAGAATCCAACTCATCGGCGCTTCGGCCTCTCGCTCACCCGGCACCCAATCAGGCAGCCGCTTGGTGCGGATCGCGAAGGGCAAGTCCGGGTGCAGAAACCCGTACGTCCCGTGGAAATGCCACATATGCCAGAGGTCCGCACCAAGGTCCGTCGTCATGCGGATACCGTCACCCGTATTGCCGACAAACGCGGCGGAGTAGACCGGATTGATCTGCCAGTATTGCCTTTGCATCTCCGGCGCGTGCTCAAACCCACCACAGGCCAGGATGACGCCCTTGCGC
>CAXAGK010000183.1:0-7199 GCA_963968305.1 uncultured Rickettsiales bacterium
TCGTTGAACTTGCCGTCGAACTCGAGCAACGGGGTTTCAGCACGCTTCTGCAGCCGGAACACACGCATATCCCAGCCAGCCGCAAGACGCCCTGGCCCGGCAAGGACGGCATTCTGCCGAAAGAGTACTATCACACTTACGATCCGTTCGTGGCGCTGTCCTTTGCGGCGGCCGCGACTAAGACGCTAAAGGTCGGCACGGGCATTTGTCTGGTGCCGCAGCGCGACCCCATCGTCACCGCCAAGAACGTCGCCAGTATCGATAAGCTTTCCGGCGGCCGGTTTGTTTTCGGCATTGGCGGCGGTTGGAACGTCGACGAGATGGAGAACCACGGCGCTGAGTACAAGACGCGTTTTAAGCTGATGCGCGAGAATGTGTTGGCGATGAAGGAAATGTGGACGCAGGAACAGGCCGAATTCCATGGCGAGTTCGTGAATTTTGATCCGGCATTCTCTTATCCGAAGCCGATACAAACACCGCACCCCCCGATCATCCTGGGCGGTGAGACCGATCACACCTTGAAGCGCGTGGTCGATTATTGCGATGGTTGGTTGCCGCGCGCCAAGCCCGGATTTGACCCGTCGGAAGCCAAATCTCGATTGGCCGCGATGGCCGAAGATGTCGGCCGCGATCCGAGCGAGCTGTCGATCACGATCTTCCGAGGACCGGAGGATCGTGCCGAACTCGATAAATACGAAGCGGCTGGGATCGATACCGTCCTATTGCAGATGCCGACGGCGGACCGCGACACCTGCATGCAGAAGCTGGACGCATTCACGAAGCTGATCGGATAGGCGATGGCCGACGCGGCGATGTTGGATCGGACGTATAACTTCATTCTCCGCTTTGTCGTGGAGAATGGAGAGGCGCCGCATTATACGGAAATGGCGCGCGAGTTCGATATTTCCCCTGCTGAAGGTCGGGAGTTGCTGCACGATCTGATGGGCCAAGGTCTGCCGAATTGGGTCTTTCCCGGCACCGATCTGATCGCGTCGTTTGCGCCGTTCAACAATCTGCCGACTCATTATAGGGTCACCGTCGACGGTACGCGAAAATGGTTCGCGCAATGCGGGCTGGAAGCCACCGCAATCTCCTGGCTGTTTCCCGGCAAGACGGTTGAAATCGATGCCCCCTGCCTACATTCGGGTGAGGACATGCACATCACCATGCGCGACGGTGTGATCGAGGAGGCGATGCCCGACGGCATTCATTTCTACGTCGATCGGCCGATCAAGAAATGGTACGAGAGCCTGCCCTTTGCTTGAAGCCGCATGAACCTCTTCAGGTCTGAAGAGGATGCCCGGAATTGGAGTGAGTTCGCGCCCGGCACGGAGCCGGGCCTGATGCCGTTGTCAGAGGCGGCGAAGCTTTTGAGCTCACCGCGCCATCGCGACCGACTGAAACCGGATTATGTCTCGACCTTATCGGATTCAGCGCCGCAATTTATTGAGACCTTGATGGCGGTCAGCGGTAACAAACCGTTTTGGGATCTGTGTTAATCCACAATTAAACTGAGAGGCAGACCATGGCGATCACACATTTCTCGAATGTCGATTGGATTGTCGCCTGGGATGCCGAGCGCGAAGGCCACACCTATCTAAGAGGTGGTGATCTGGCCTTCGATGGGAACGCGATCCTTTATTGGGAAGCATTATACCGGAGCGGCCGACACAGTGATTGATGGGGCCGGGTTATGCCTTATCCCCGGTCTCGTCGACATTCACGCTCACCCGGCAACGGAAGTCTTCTATCGTGGGCTCCGCGAAGACCGCAGCGTCCCGGAATCTTTCATGACTGGTTTGTATGAGCGGTCCTGCGCTTACTCCGCACATATTGACTGGACGCTGTTGCCCGTGGGTGCGGAGGTCTCCTACGCGGAATTGATGTTGAGTTGGGTGACGACGTTGGTCGATATCACAGCACCCTATCCCGGCTGGATAGATGTTATGGCCCGGAGCGGTTTGCGCATGTTCGCGGCTCCCACTTTCGAGACATAGCGTTGGAGCCGCGACAATATCTATCAGCTGAAATTCATCGAGGACGTGCCCCGGGGCGAGCAAGCCTTCCGCACGGCCATGGACGTAATCGATGAGGCGCGGGCGCATCCCAGCGGTCGTCTCGACGGCGTCGTCTTGCCTTCAACCATCGACAAGATGACACTGGAATTGTTGGTTGAAAGCCGTGCCGAAGCGAGTACGCGCGATCTGTCCTGGACCACCCATACCAGCCAATCGGTGCTGGAGTTCAACATCATGGTGGATCGGCATGGCATTTCCCCGATCCAGTTTCTGGCGGAGAACGATCTGCTGGGTGAAGGAGTGATATTGGATCATGCGATTGTGCCGGATCACAGCTCCTGGGTCGGTTGGCACAGTAATCGCGATGTTGAGCTGTTGGGCGAAACTGTGACCGGCGTCGCACATTGTCCGACCCCGTTCATGCGCTCCGGCACGACGTTGGAGAGTTTAGAGCGGCATCTCGACGCGGGTCTCGTGCTTGGCATCGGCACCGATACAATCCCCCACAATTTCATCGAGGACATGCGCTCCGCCGCCATTCTGGCGCGGGTGGCCGAGCACGACGGTAACACGGCCAAGACCGGTGATGTATTCCATGCGGGGACGGCGGGAGGTGCAAAAGCCTTGATGCGGAACGACATTGGACGCCTCGCGGTGGGTGCCAAAGCGGACATCGTGGTTATCGATTGCAATCATCCTTTGATGTTGCCGTCGCGTGACCCGCTGATGTGCCTAATCCACTCTGCTGCCGACCGTGCGGTGAAGGATGTTTATATCGACGGTATGCAAACTGTTCGCGACCACGAACGCCTGACCCTTGATCGGCAGGTTGCCGCCGAGAAGATTGTCGACGGGCAGGCGCGTATGGAAACAGCGGTCGAGGGCACAGATTTCCTTGGCCGCACCAGTCAGGAAATTGCACCGTTGTCGCTTCCTGTGACGGAACCTGGCTGAGCCCTACATAGGTAGCAGAAACTATTTTTGGGAGAGCCGCCATGCGCGTCGTGACATTGAAGAACATTCCGGAAATCGATTTGGGGGAGGCCGTGCCGATCGAAGGCTGGACCGGTGGCGAGGTACGTCGCTCGCGCCAGAACGTTATCGAGCCGGGAAATTCCGAGAACTATAATTGCAGTGTGGTGAATTTTACCATGGGCTCGACGACCGGCTGGCACACCCATGATTGCGACCAGATTTTGGTCGTGGTTCACGGCTCCGGCATGGTGGCGACTGAGACCGAAGAACAGGAAATCAATGTCGGCGATGTCGTCCACGTCAAGGCGGGTGAGAACCACTGGCATGGCGCCAAGGCGGATACGGTGATGGGGCATATCACCGTGACCGCGCGCGGCAGCAAAGCCGTCTTCGCGTGAGGACCGGCAAATGAAATTCGGTGTCAATCTTCTCAATTTCGGGCCGTCGGCCAACCCGATGAACTTTCTGCGGTGGGTACGTGTGGTGGAGGGGCTTGGCTATCACTCGATCATGACGTCGGACCATGTTGTAATCACACCGGACGTGGCGGCCGCTTATCCCGCGCCCTTCTATGAGCCAATCAGTACTCTCGCTTGGCTCGCCGGAGTGACCGAGAAACTGGAGATCGGCACGACGGTCCTCATCGTGCCGTACCGCAATCCATTAGAGACAGCACGCGCGCTCGCAAACATCGATCAGTTGAGCGGCGGGCGGCTGATTCTCGGCGTCGGTATTGGTTGGGCGGAGCAAGAATTTGCGTCTCTAAAAGTGCCGTACCGGGAACGCGGCGCGATCACTAACGAGTATCTCGCGTCCATCAAACAATTGTGGACGGAAGAGATTGCGAGTTACGAGGGTAAATACGTCTCATATCGCGATGTCGATACGGCGCCGCGTCCCGCGCGCAAACCGCATCCACCGATCTGGGTGGGGGGTGCGAGCGATGCGGCGCTGCGGCGGACTATCCGACTAGGCGATGCATGGCATCCAATACGATTCCAAGAGGCCTGGCTGCGCGACGAAGGTATGCCGCGACTGCGACAGCTAGCGGATGAAGAGGGTGCGAAGATGCCGGCACTCTGCCCGCGGATACGATTGCGCATTCTCGATGCGGCAGCTGATGACGAGACGCGGGTGATGGGCACGGGCTCGCTCGACCAAGTGCACCGCGATCTTGCCTCGCTCGAGGAAATGGGTTGTGAGCATGTCTTGCTCGATACTTATTTCGATGATGTGGAAGCGACACGGGACCCGTCGACATCGTGGCGGATGATCGCGGAAGTCGCGGAGAAAATGCTCGATCTGGATGCGGGTGTGGTGCGCTAAGGAAACACTTGTTCTGCGCGGAAGTGGTCGAACATCTGGAAGAACATTTCTTCTGAGTCGACCAACTCGGTAAAACCGAATTGTCGCGCCTTCATGGTCGATGAAACGATGTCCCAGTCCGGCGTCCAAAGGTGTCGCCAATAGGGCCAGAGTGCTACTTGGTCGAGTGGTTGGAGGACCAAGTCGTGCTTTTCGACTATACGCTGCCAGACCGGCTCCATAACCCCCATATGCTTGACGAGGTCGATAGTCTGCACCGGCCCCAATTCCATGTTGAAATAGTCCGCGAATTTTGGCCAGAGCTTAGACCAACGGAACGTATCGCCGTTGGTGATATTGAAATCATGGTTGGCGCATTTCGGCTCCGTCGCCATCCACGTCGTGGCTTTAGCTAGATGCAGTGCCTCAGTACATTGATAGAGGGCGTGGTAATTTCCCTCCGTGCCGGGGAAGCGCAGCGGCAGCTCCAATTCTTTGCAAATCGCCGCATAGGCGCAGATCAGACTGATCATGCTGCGGGTAATACCGGGGGCTGTATCACAAAGTCCGGTCGGGCGCGCCGTTGACCAGGACCATGATTGCCCAAACTGCCGGGCGCGGATGAAATCTTCTTGTTGGTAGTAGAAACTCGGTTGGATGGTCCGCGGCGCATCCTCGCGGGCCGGTGTCGGGGCCGGTCCGGAATGCAATCCGTAATTCTTGTGTCCGCTGCCGACATGGACATGTTCAAGATTCCGCGCGACCGGCTCCAGTGTTTCGATCAGATTGTGGAACATTGAGAGGTTGGTTTCAATGGGCTCCGGCTGGCCTTCCTCGTGGTCGAAGCGTGCTTCGTAAAAGATATGCGTGACGTCGGAGAGGTTTCCGAGTTTTGCGGTCGTATCCGCTCGGTCCGAAAGATCGACGGCAATGCGTGGCACGTCGTTGCCGCCGATGGGTTCACGCCGAGAGAGGCCAACCACTTCCCAATCTTCTTGGCCGTGCAGATATTCCGCCAACCGCCGTCCAACAACACCGGAGGCGCCGGCCACTAGGGCTTTCTTTCGTCCATCTCCTGGCATGCGCTTACCTGTCGCAGTGCGATCACTTCAATATTATCTAATCTGGCGCGCTCGAAAGGCGAAATGCCGTCCCGACGGTTGCAATGTTGGTGGTGCGCGGTAACGTCTGATCCAGGGAGGCGACCGTATTATGGCGAAAAAGAAATTTCATTTGGCCCAATTTCTCGTGCACGGGCCGAGCTATCACAGCCTCGGCATGTGGCGGCATCCCAAGAGTACCTTCGATAAGGAGAGTTGGGCGCGCCCGGAGCTCTATCAACACATCGCCCAGGTCTGTGAGCGTGGCCTCTTCGACATGGTGTTCTTCGCCGACCTCAACTACATCTCCGACACGTTCACGGGGTCGATGGAACCTGCGCTGCGTTACGCCGCGCAAGCCCCGGAACACGATCCGATCCCGCTGCTTGGCTGGATGGCGGCGGTGACGAAGCATATCGGGCTTGGCGCTACATTCTCGACCAGCAATCAGCATCCCTTCTACGCGGCCCGGATGTGGGCGACGCTCGATCATCTAACTGGTGGGCGCGCGGCGTGGAATGTGGTGACCTCGATCAATCACAACCAGCAGGCCAATTACGGTACCGAGCGCGCCAATGCCGATAGCCGCTACGATCAAGCGCACGAGTATTTGGAGGTCTGCCGCAAACTTTGGGATAGCTGGGAAGAGGGCGCCGTCGTTATGGACAAGGAAGGTGCGGTTTTTGCCGATGCGTCGAAGGTCCACCGCATCGAGCATGAAGGCCAATTCTTCAAATCGCGCGGGCCGTTGAATGTGGTGCAATCACCACAGAACGGACCCTCCATTCTGCAGGCGGGGACGTCGCCGAAGGGCATGGATTTCGCGGCTAAATACGCTGACGGGATTTTTGCGATCCAACCGCGCGCGGAGAACGCGGCGCAGTATTACGCGGACGTGAAGGGCCGCATGGATCAGTTCGGGCGCGACCCGAGCCATTGCCGCATCCTGTTCGGTGCGCAACCGATTATCGGCGAGAGCGAAGATGAGGCGCGCGAGAAACAGGAAGAGCATAATTCCCTGGTGCCGCTCGATGCTGGGATGGCGATCCTGTCGGCGCATCTCGATTATGATCTCTCGAAGATTCCCCTTGATGCGGATATGACGACCCGTGAAGAGCCTGAACTCCATCGCATGCGGACGCGCTTTTTGAAGCCCGATGGCAGCGGCATGACCCTAAGCGAAGTGGCGCAACGTCACGGCCAAGGGGTTGGATTACCACAATTTGTCGGCACGGTGAAAAGCGTTGCCGACCAGATGGAAGCTTTCATGGAGACGGTCGGCGGTGATGGTTTCATGCTAACGCCCATCTACTCGCCGGGTGCCATCGAGGAATTCGTCGATTTGATGGTACCGGAATTCCAGCGGCGCGGTGTATATCGCACCGAATACAAGGGAACGACCCAACGTGAAATCTTGCGACAAGAAGATTAGAGGACGATGATTTTACAGAGCAGGCGGAAAGCGAAGAACTGGAGACCCGCCTGCGGCAAATACTCGATTCCGAGGCGGTTGACGCCAGGAGTAAAGCGGATCAGGCCGCACATATGGAAAAATTTGGTGGAGTTGATAGTGTCCGCAAGGCGGGAATTTTCTCTCGATCACCGATTCCCGGCTCTGAAGTCGAGTTGGAACACGTCTGAGGCTTCGGGTTTTGTAGGGTGTCGCAAATTGGCGGGAGACAGTCCAAATGAAAATCAATTCGATTAATGCAGGGGTCCTGAACGTTTCGTATCTCGAATATGGGTCTTCGGACGGTTGGCCGTGTTTCATGATGCACGGCTTTCCCTATGACGTTCATGC
>CAXAGK010000184.1:0-7191 GCA_963968305.1 uncultured Rickettsiales bacterium
GCAACCAGTTGCCGCCCATGACCTTGCGGATACGGTCTTCGGACCAACCACGCTTTTCCATTGTCAGGGTGAGGTTCGAGAACTCACCGAGTGTGCGCAGACCTTCAGGCATCTGCGTGACGCCAGTGCCCGGCCGTTTTGGGACCAAGCGGCGGGCATAACCTTTGTCGTGTGAAAGGTAGTCGAAGAAGGCGGCGTCCTGATCTTGCGTGAAATCATTGCCGATACCGACACTGTCTTCCCCGACTAAATTCACCATGTACTCAATGCCCTCGACGCAGTCTTCCACCGTTGTGTCGGGCCCCTTCGGCAGAAATGGCGGATATGACGCAAACCCGACAAAGCCACCACGATCGACAATCAACTTGAGAAGCTCATCCGGCTTGTTGCGAGGGTAATCCTTCAAAGCCGTCGGGCAGCAATGGCTGAAAGCGACCGGCTTCTTCGAATGAAGAATAGCGTCTTCGCTGGTCTTGTTACCGACATGGCTCAAGTCAACGACGATACCGACCCGGTTCATCTCATCCACGACTTCACGCCCGAAATCAGAGAGGCCACTGTCGCTGCTCTCCCAGCAACCACTACCAACCCAGTTATGGGTATTGTAGGTCAGCTGAATGACACCGACACCTAGTTCCTTGAACAGACGCAGGTAGCCTATCTGGTCTTCAATGCCGGAAGTGTTTTGCCAGCCGAGTATAATTCCAACTTTCCCCTCGGCCTTCGCGCGTTCAATGTCGGCGCTAGTATAAACCTGGGTGAGAATATCCGAATTCTCCTCGATCCATCCCTTGAACCGCGAGACATTGCGCATCGTCTCTTGAAAATTATCCCAAACACAGACCGTGCAATTTGCTGCCGTCAGGCCGCCGCGATGCATGTCCTCGAACACACTTCGGCTCCAATTGGAAATTACCAGACCGTCGATAACGATCATGTCTTTGTGCAGATCTGACATTCGGTGCTCCTCGCGTCGAAATAAAGAAAGGCCGTCCCAAGGACGAGCTTTACCAGAGATATGTTTTGTCGCCGAGGTATCCAGAGCCGGCAGTGTTACTTATTGCTACTAGACCGAATATCGCGTTTCCGAGCGCGGGCGCGGCGTTCTCTCGGCCGCGGCCTTCTCCTTAGCTTTGGCCACGGCTGCGTCTTCGCGGGCACAACGTTGATCCATCTTCACTTGCAAGGACGCCTTCCGGCGGTCTTCAGCCTCGCGTTCCTTCGATTGCTCCTCTTCCGCCCGCTGGGCGTCGATCATCGATTGACTCCGCTCTTCCGTCCGGCGAAGCGCATCGGCATTGGTGCATTCGGCAAACTTGCCCACCATGACGGAAAAGTCTTTTGCCAAAAAATTCTTTTAGTATATTTGGGCTATAATCGCGTCGATATTCCAAATTTTTTTTGCGTGTCCATCGGATTGATCCGCTCAAGGTATCTGGACTGGACCATTGCTTTCCTCGCACGATTTAATTTTTGAACTGAAGATTAGGAATCAGCATGGATCTAGGATTAAAAGACAAGGTCATGGTCATTACTGGGGCCAGCAAGGGAATTGGCTACGCTGCGGCGCACTTATTTGCCCGTGAAGGTGCGAGAGTGGTTATTTCTGCGCGGCGTGAAAACGATCTGCAAATTGCCAAAGACACCATCGCCAAAGAGACAGGGGGCGATATCGCCGCAATCGCCGCGGACGTCACCGTCGTCGACGATCTAGATCGTCTAACGGACTTTATGCGGAAACAGTATGGCCGTGTTGATATTCTCGTGAACAATGCCGGGACTGGCACCTACAAACCCTTCCTTGAGGTCAGCGACGATGACCTCGAATACGGCATGGCAATTAACTTCTTCGCACAATTCCGTCTTTCGCAACGCATTGTTCCGATGATGATGAAAACCGGTGGGGGGTCGATCATCAATGTCTCGGGCCGAACGGCGTATCAAGCCGCAAATCCGCCAGGCTCTAGCTGTACCGGCCCCGCGAAAGCAGCGGAGCTGCGGTTCACGACAGACCTTGCCGATGAATTGCGCCCCCACAACATCCGCGTCAATTGCGTCGTCCCCGGCGTCGTCATCACACCAGAGCGGTTCGACAAATGGGAGCGTGAATCCGGCGGCAACGACTACGACGAGGCCGTCGCGCTAACGCGGCGTGACAAGATCGTAAAAGAGTTTGGCCCCTGGGGTAACGCCGACGAAGTCGCTGATACTATCGTCTATTTGGCGTCGTCGCGCGCGTCCTACGTAAACGGCGTCTCGCTCTTGGTCGACGGCGCGAACAAATCATCCTACACCCGTATCATTCGCGACTATCAGGACTAAGCGGCAATGAAACTCACTGTGGACGAAGCCAGACATCTCTCCGAACGGACCCTGGCAGCCGCCGGTTATACCGAAGGGGAGGCCGCCACGATCACCGAGCATATCATGGATACGGAACTGAGGGGACTCGACTACGGCGGTCTCGCCCGTACCCTCAGCGTTTTCGAACGCACAACAAACCCCGGCTACGAACGCGGTGACATTGAGGTGGTTCATGAGACGCCATTGTCCGCGTTGGTCGATGGCCGCAACACGATCGGATATTTGGTGGCGCGTCGCGCGTCGGATCTGTGCATGGAGAAGGCCTCCGAGCACGGTATGGCCGTGGTTGGTGCTCGTGACACCTGGCACACTGGCATGTTGTCGTTCTTTGCGGAGATGGCGGCGAAACGCGACCTCGTTTCCATGATCGCCTCAAACGCAGCGCCCAACACAGCTCCCTTTGGTGGGACAGAAGGCCGCTTCGGCACCAATCCTATCTGCTATGGATTTCCGTCGACGGATGATCCGGTGATCTGGGACATCGGCACGTCAAACATCATGCACGGTGAGGTCGTGCTCGCCGAGCGCCTGGGTGAGGAAATCCCCGAAGGTACCGCCTACGACGACGCGGGACATCCGACCACCGACCCGGCCGCCGCTCTCACCGGTGCCTTTACCGCATGGGGCGGTCACAAAGGATCGGGATTGGCCATCGCCGTCCAATTGCTCGGCACCATGTGCAATGTCGCCCCAATCCCCGAAGGCATGTTCGGTTATGGCTGTCTTTTTGTGATGATGCGTGCCGACCTATTGATGCCGGCGGAAGAGTACAAGGCGAATGTCGCCTATTATGCGGAAGAAATCCGAAAGACCCGCCCCGTCGAAGGCGGCCCACCGGTCCGTATGCCCTACGACCGTTCCATTGCGGAGCGCCGCCGCAAGCTTGAAGCGGATGAAGTAGAGATTTCTGACGCGGTTCACGAGAAGCTGCTTGAAATAGCGCAATCGAACAGCCGGAGTTCTTAATAATCGTAGGCCTCATACCAATCTCACTTATTTGATCGCGATCAGTAAATTGCCTCAAGGCTTCGTGCAGAACCGCGCTGACATTCGGATTGGCGGCAAGACATCGACGCCGGCATCCTGCTTATCTCCCAAGGCAAACGCCTACAGACGGACGGCGTGATGCGGAGCGACCTCATCGAGGACCTCATGTGCCGGTTCGAGGTGGATATCGAGAAAATCAGCAACCGCCACAACATCAATCCGGTGAGCCAACAAGACAGCATAGAGGCACTTCACCCGCTCCGGGAAGACAGCCTGATCGAAATCGACGGCTGTCGGATCAAACTCTCTCCGAACCGCCGCGCCTTCGTGCGTCTGGTTGCTGCCGTGTTCGATGCCTATTTACCGAGCGGCAAAGCCCGCCATTCTGCGGCGGCATGACGAACGGTATTACTCCGCCGCCATCTCCATGATCCTCGGTGCCGGCATCGAGACGTGATTGATCTCCACCAGCGGTTTGCCGAAATGTTTCTCAACCAGCGGGATCACCTTCGTCGACAGCGCTTCCATTGACGCCAGCGCTGTCTTGCTCTCCACATCGCCGACCTGAAAGTAGATGTTCATATGGGCTGGACCGTATAGCTCGATCTCTTCGCACAGCTGCTCAGCCACTTTCTCAACATTACCGGTAATGATGTTGCGCTCGATCCGCTCCAGCGAGGGTTCACCCTCGAAACCGTTTTCTTCCACCATATAGTCGTCAGCCAAACTTTCCTGCCGCGTGCGGAGCGCCACGGCAATCCGTTGCTGGTAGCGCGCACCATCGACATATCTCTCGATCTCGGCTCTGTTGTCGCTGATGCACATGAAGCGAAGCACACCGATTGGAATATTGTCGGTTGGCTTCCCCTCGGCGGCGTAGCACTCCTCGACTTGCGCCCTAAGATCGCGAATCTTCTTCGGCGAACCGACACCGCCCGAAATAAATGGGATATAGCCGTCTCGGGCGCAGCGGCGATGACTGTCAGGGTCCTTGCCGGCGATCCAGATCGGTGGCCGAGGCGACTGCACCGGGCGCACGTTAATCGCCGTCGACTTCAGTTTGTAGAACTCGCCGTCATAACTAAAATGCGGTTGGCGCAGGCCGAGCTCGATCATGTCGAGCATCTCGTGGAACATCACCTTGTTTTTATCGATATCTGCACCGAGGCGCTCGAACTCATAGTTCTGGTATCCGCTGCCGACACCGAGATCGAGCCGCCCGCCGGACAGCGCGTCAACCATAGCGATCTCCGCGATCAAGCGGGCCGGAGCATGCAGAGGCAGGATCACAACCGCACTACCGACCCGAATTCGCTTCGTGATGGCCGCCGCATAGGCGCACATCATCAAGGGTGACGGCACTAAGCTGTAGTTGGAAAAATGATGCTCCGCGAACCACACGCGACTGAACCCCAGTTCTTCCGCCTGTCGGGTATGATCGAGAGCTTCCTGGATCAGATCGTGGGAACTCTTCGAGCGATCCCGGTGTTGCAACAGATTAAACAGTCCAAAATCCATATCAGCGTCGTCCTATCAGGAATAATTACTTTCTATCAGATATAGGGCGGGTCCTGGGAAAGTTGACTGCGGCACCTTGCCTTCCTCCACACCGAGCTTCTATCCCTATGCGATCTGTATGGGAAAGATGTCATGAGCGAAGACCTGCTGACCGTCGAGCGCGAAGGCGCCATCACAATCCTGACCTTCAACCGGCCCGAAGTATTGAACGCCTTCAACAACCCACTGATGGAAGCGACGCTGGAAACCGTCACTGCATTGAATGACGACGACAACGTCCGCGTCATCGTGGTGCGCGGTGCCGGGCGGGCGTTCTCTCCCGGGTTCGACCTAAAGGCCTCCGCCGGGCGCAAGATGGAGGACGTGCAGGATTGGGAGAGGCAGATGCAACTGCAGTTCGACTTCATCATGCAGTTCTGGCACTCCCCAAAACCAACCGTCGCCGCGGTTCACGGCTATTGCATCGCGGGTGCCTTCGAACTCGCGCTCGCCTGCGACGTCACCATCGCGGCCGAAAACACACGCTTCGGCGAGCCCGAGGTCCGCTTTGGTACCGGTATCGTCGCGATGCTGCTGCCCTGGGTAACGGGTCCGAAACAGGCGAAAGAAATTCTGCTGACCGGCGAGGACCAACTTAATGCCCAGGACGCGCTCCGCATGGGGATCGTCAACCGCATAGTGCCCGACGACACCGTGTTCAAGACCGCCATGTCCATCGCGAAATCGATGGCGACGGCATCGGAACGCTCTGTCCGTTTCACCAAACGTGCGATCAACGAGACATACGAGACGATGGGTTTCAGCCGCGCGCTGAAATCTTCCCTTGATCTTGACGTCCTCCTAAACGCCGCGTCAGATCCGGTGAAGGATGAATTCAACCGCATCCGGCGCGAGGAAGGTGTGGGCGCCGCCATCGCCTGGCGCGATGCCCGATTCCGGGACGCTTAGCGGATACAGTGTTAGAGTCCGAGTTCGGCCTTGGCGATGATATTGTGCTGGATTTCATTCGATCCCGAATAAATCGAGACTTTCCTAAAATGCAAATAAGACGGCGTGCAACCGTTGGCATATTCCGCCCCGATCGGCGGCTCGTTCCAGCCTTGGGTAAGGGCCGCGTATAGATAGGGCTGCGCGTAATAGCCGACCGCCTGCATCTTCAACTCCGTCAGCCGTTGCTGGATTTCCGTATTGCGAATTTTGAAGACATTCGCTTCCACCCCCAACGCCTGCCCGCCAAGGTCACCCAAACGAGAGAGCGCATCGACGGTACGCAAGGTGAAGGCTTCCAGGGTCTTTAATTCCAATTCCACTTCGGCGATCTTACGGGAAAACTCAGGGTCTTCGGCAAGCGGCGCGCCGCCCGCTGTTTCCTCCTCTTTTGCAATTCTCTTGAGCTGGCTCAACAATTTCTTATGCGGGCCGAGCGAGCCTCCCGACATCCGCTCATGCGCCAAGAGATACTTACCAATCCCCCACCCCTCGCCGATTTCCCCAACCGTATTCTCGACAGGCACCCGGACGTTGTCGAAGAACACCATGTTCGTCTCAAGCAAACCGTCGATCAGCACAATTGGCCTGATCTCGATCCCCAGCGTCTCCAGGTCGAGCAACATGAAGGTGATCCCCTGCTGCTTACGCCCCTCGGACGATGTGCGAGCAAGTAGGAAACACCAATCCGCCCAATGTGCCTTGGTGGTCCAGGTCTTCGTGCCGTTGATCACCCAATGATCGCCGTCCCGCGTCGCCGTGGTCGTCAGCGACGCCAAGTCCGAGCCCGAGCTCGGCTCTGAATACCCCTGACACCAGACATGCTCGCCGGAGAGAATCTTCGGCAGGAACCGCGCCTTCTGCGCGTCATTGCCAAACCCCATCAACACCGGCCCGCACATGTTAATGCCAAAGGCGACCAGCCGCGGTGCGGCGGCGAGCGCGTGCTCCTCGTCGAAGATGTATTTCTGCGCCAGGTTCCAGCCCGGCCCGCCATATTCCGCCGGCCAATTCGGCGCGGCCCAGCCCTTCGCGTGCAGGATGCGATGCCAACTCATTATGTCTTCGCGCTGCAATTCGATCCCGTTTTCGACCTTACGGCGGAGGCCGCTGGGAAGCGATGCCGACAGAAATCCCTTCACTTCCGAACGGAAGGCATCGTCCTCGGCACTAAAACCAATATCCATGACCTCTGCTCCGCGACCGTTACGCTGAGATTGAGTATAAGGCAATTTTACAATTTGCGACGCGTCGCGGGCGTTATAGGCAGTGCCTATAGGAGAACGCCGATTGAGATCGAGGAGAAAGTCCTCCACCTCCGGCGTGTATACCATC
>CAXAGK010000185.1:0-7173 GCA_963968305.1 uncultured Rickettsiales bacterium
CGGCGAGGGAGTCAGCAGGGCTGCGACAATTCTGCTGTTTCAACGCGGGTTGCGCCCCTATTTTGCATGTGCTAAACACCGCTCGCCTTTCGGCAAAAGCCCTAATGGAGGGGCTAAAAACCATAGGAATTCCGGGCTTCGGCGACGAATATCCGGAATGTAATCGGGGAGAATCCCAGGTGGCATCCAAGGCTAGCGAATCGGGAATGGCAGCCCGCTACGCATTGGCTTTGTTCGAGCTGGCGGACGAACAGCGAAAGCTGGACGTTGTCGCCGACGATCTGAAGGCGCTAGACGCCGCGATCGAGGAGAACGAAGACCTTCGGCGGATGATGGCGAGTCCGGTAATCGGACGCGCCGCCCAAAGCCAAGCAATCGGCGCGCTCTTGCAGCACGCGGGCGCGGACGAACTGACGCAGCGATTCGTCAGCGTTTCCGCCGCGAACCGCCGTCTCTATGCTCTCAGACATATTATTCGCGCCTTTCTCGCGGAACTGGCGGAACGCCGGGGCGAGATTTCGGCGGAAGTAACGTCCGCTCAAAGCTTGAGCGAAGACCAAGCCCGCGCCGTCGAAGAGGCGTTGCAGCGGGTTGAAGGGCGTAACGTCGCCCTTTCCATGAAGGTAGACCCCGCCCTGATAGGCGGCATGGTGGTCCAGGTCGGGAGCCGAATGATCGACTCTTCGATAAAGACCCAACTTGATAGAATGAAACTCGTAATGAAGGGAGCCGGCTGATGGAAATCCGCGCCGCGGAAATCTCCGCCATCCTGAAAGAACAGATCGCCAATTTCGGCACCGAGACAGATGTCGCGGAAGTCGGACAGGTCATTTCCGTGGGTGACGGTGTCGCCCGCGTCTACGGTCTCGACAACGTCCAGGCCGGTGAAATGGTCGAATTCCCGGGCGGTATCCGGGGCATGGCGCTGAACCTTGAGGACGATAATGTCGGTGTTGTTATTTTCGGTAACGACCGTGACATTAAAGAAGGCGATACGGTCAAGCGGACTGGCACCATCGTTGACGTCCCAGTCGGCAAGGGTTTGCTCGGCCGAGTGGTTGACGCTCTCGGCAATCCGATTGACGGCAAGGGCCCGATTGAAGGATCCGAGCGCAGCTTGGTCGACGTCAAGGCGCCCGGCATTATCCCGCGTCAATCCGTGCATGAGCCGATGCAGACCGGCCTCAAGGCGCTCGATTCCTTGGTTCCTGTCGGCCGCGGCCAGCGCGAGCTGATCATCGGTGACCGTCAGACCGGTAAGACCGCCGTCGCGATCGACACGATCATTAATCAGAAGTCGGTCAACGATACGGACGACGAGTCGAAGAAACTTTACTGCATCTACGTCGTGATCGGGCAAAAACGCTCGACGGTGGCGCAGGTGGTGAAGACGCTCGAAGAAAACGGCGCGATGGAATACACCATCGTCGTTGCCGCGACAGCGTCCGAGCCAGCTCCGATGCAGTTCCTCGCCCCTTACGCCGGTTGTGCGATGGGTGAATACTTCCGTGACAACGGCATGCACGGGCTGATCATTTATGATGATCTCTCGAAGCAAGCTACCGCGTATCGTCAAATGTCGCTGTTGCTGCGCCGCCCACCAGGTCGCGAAGCATATCCGGGCGATGTTTTCTATCTCCACTCACGCTTGCTGGAACGCGCCGCCAAGATGGGCGAGGCCCACGGCAACGGATCGTTGACGGCGCTGCCGATTATCGAAACCCAAGCGAACGACGTCTCCGCCTATATCCCGACCAACGTGATTTCGATCACCGACGGTCAGATCTTCCTGGAGACTGACCTGTTCTATAAGGGTATCCGCCCTGCCATCAACGTCGGTCTGTCGGTCAGCCGTGTCGGTTCCGCCGCCCAGATTAAGGCGATGAAGCAGGTCGCGGGCACGATTAAGCTGGAACTCGCGCAGTACCGCGAAATGGAAGCCTTCTCGCAGTTCGCCTCCGATCTCGACGCTTCGACCCAACGTTTGTTGGCCCGCGGCTCGCGACTGACGGAATTGCTGAAGCAGCCGCAATACAGCCCGCTCGCCGTTGAAGAGCAGGTTATCGCGATTTACGCCGGTGTCCGGGGCTACCTGGATCGCATCGAGGTCCGCGATATCGGACGTTTCGAGCAAGGTCTGCTTGAAGACTTCCACAACAATCATTCCGACATCTTGGCAACCATCCGGACCGAGGGCGAGCTCTCGGGTGAGACGGATAAAAAGATCGCCGAGATCATGGATCAATACGCCAAAACCTTCGCCGCCTAAGGGCGCGGGAGCAAGCGAAAGCCGATGCCTAGTCTCAAGGACCTTAGAACCCGCATCACGAGCGTGAAATCCACTAAACGGATCACCTCGGCGATGAAGATGGTGGCCGCCGCCAAACTGCGCCGCGCCCAAGATCAGGCGATTGCCGCGCGTCCCTATGCAGAACGCATGGAACGCATGTTAGGATCCCTTGCGGGCGGCACCAGCGGCGAGGGCGGTCCCAAGCTGCTGGCCGGAACCGGCAGCGATAACGTCCATCTGCTGGTCGTGATGACGACGGATCGCGGCCTCTGTGGCGGATTCAATGGCAGTATCATGCGCGGCGTCCGCAAAATGGTGCGCGACCTGGAAGCGGACGGCAAAACCGTCAAGCTGTTCGGTGTCGGCCGGAAGGGCAACGCGATCATGCGCCGGGAATATCCCGACAAATTGGTCGAGGCGCTGGAAGAAATCGCCAAACCAGCGCCGACATTCGCGGGTGCCGATATGATCGCCGGCAAAATCACCGAGATGTTCGATAACGGCGATTTTGACTGCTGCACGATCGTCTACAACAAGTTTATCTCCGCGTTGACGCAAGACGTCACGCCGCAACAGCTCATCCCCTTCTCAGTGCCGGAAGTGGCCGACGAGGAAGAAACCAGCAGCGGTGTTGCGGCGAGCTATGAATACGAGCCCGACGAAGAGGAAATCCTCGCCGATTTGCTACCCCGGAACCTTTCGGTTCAGGTTTTCCGCGCCATGTTGGAGACATTCGCCTCCGAGCAGGGTGCCCGGATGACCGCAATGGACAGCGCATCGCGGAACGCGGGCGACATGATCGATAAATTAACACTCACCTACAACCGCGCGCGCCAAGCCGGCATCACCAAGGAGTTGATTGAGATCATCTCCGGTGCTGAAGCGCTGTAGCGGAAACAGAATTAACACTCAAGGAGCTCATCCATGGCCAGCAACGTTGTCGGTACGATCACCCAGGTATTGGGCGCCGTCGTCGACGTGCATTTCGAAGGCGAACTTCCCGCCATTTTGAATGCACTGCATATGGAAAAAGACGGTAAACAGCTAGTGCTCGAAGTCGCACAGCATTTGGGCGAAAACACCGTCCGCTGCGTTGCGATGGACGCGACCGAAGGTATGGTCCGCGGCACCGAGGTCTCGGACACCGGCGAGCCTATCATGGTTCCCGTCGGACCGGAGACGCTCGGCAGGATCATGAACGTCATCGGCGAGCCGATCGACGAGCGTGGCCCGATCGGGCACAAACAGACCCTGCCTATCCACCGTGATGCACCGCCTTATGTCGACCAATCGACGGAAACGGAGCAGCTGGTCACCGGCATTAAGGTCGTCGATCTGCTGACCCCGTACGCTAAGGGCGGTAAGATTGGCCTGTTCGGCGGTGCGGGTGTCGGCAAGACGGTTCTGATCATGGAATTGATCAACAACATCGCGAAGGCGCATGGCGGCTACTCGGTTTTTGCCGGTGTTGGCGAGCGGACCCGCGAAGGAAACGATCTTTACTACGAAATGATCGAGTCCGGTGTTATCAACCTCGAAGAAGAGGGCGCTTCTAAGGCGGCACTGGTTTACGGTCAGATGAATGAGCCTCCGGGAGCCCGCTCCCGTGTCGCATTGACGGGTCTAACGGTTGCGGAGTATTTCCGCGATCAAGAAGGCCAAGACGTGCTGTTCTTCGTCGATAATATTTTCCGCTTCACCCAGGCGGGCTCGGAAGTGTCGGCCCTTTTGGGCCGCATTCCGTCGGCGGTTGGCTACCAGCCAACGCTCGGCACCGATTTGGGTGCTCTGCAGGAGCGTATTACCTCGACGACCAAGGGCTCGATTACTTCGGTGCAAGCCATTTACGTCCCGGCCGATGATCTCACCGATCCGGCGCCTGCGACGACCTTCTCTCACTTGGATGCAACAACGGTTCTGTCGCGCCAGATTGCAGAGCTCGGTATTTATCCGGCGGTTGATCCGCTCGATTCGACCAGCCGTATTCTCGATCCGCGGATCGTCGGTGAAGAACACTACGCCATCGCCCGTCAGGTTCAGGAAGTCTTGCAGGCCTATAAATCGCTGCAGGAAATCATCGCCATCCTGGGCATGGACGAGCTCTCGGAAGAAGATAAGCTGACGGTCGAGCGTGCACGGAAGATTCAACGCTTCCTCTCGCAACCGTTCCACGTCGCGGAAATTTTCACAGGTTCGCCCGGCAAGCTGGTGTCTCTCGAGGATACGATTAAGGGCTTTAAGGCGATCTGCGACGGCGAGTATGACGACCTGCCGGAGCAGGCCTTCTACATGGTCGGCGGCATCGACGAAGTCATTGAGAAAGCCAAGGCAATGGCTGCTGAAGCAGCCGAAGCGGCTTAATCGCGCTGCTTAATCTGAAGGATACGACGCATGGCCGACGATAAGGTCGAATTCGAACTCGTCTCACCGGAGAAGCTCTTGCTGACCCGCGCGGTAGACATGGTCGTCGTGCCAGGAGCGGAAGGCGACATGGGCGTGCTGCCCCGGCATTCCCCGACGATCACGACCGTGCGCCCGGGAACCATTGTCGTCTATGAAGGCGGTGCCGTGTCGGACCGTATTTTCATCGCCGGTGGTTTCGCTGAAGTCTCCGACAACCGCTGCACGGTATTGGCGGAGGAAGCGATGCCGATCGAGGATATCGACAAGGCTGCGGCGCAGCAGACACTCGCCGATGCCCGAGAAGATATTTCCAGCGCTGATAGTGACGCGGCTCGGAAATCAGCGGAAACGGCCGTCGCCGTCGCGGAAGCTAAAATCCAAGCGGTCGATAGCCCGGCCTACAGCTAAGTTCTATTCGCTATAACCTGATGGGCGCAGCCTTTGAGCCGCGCTTTTTCATTTGGAAATGAACGTTCGTCCGGTTATCCGCCGGCCAGCTCAGCGATCATATCTGCAAGGCCGACAACCCGTCGGGCCTCTTCCACATGCAGGTTCTCGATCAATTGACCGTCTAGTAAGACCACCCCCTGCCCCTTGCGTACGGCCTCTTCATAAACCGCGATAACCCGGCGGCTCCAGTCGACCTCTTCGGTGCCCGGTGCATAGGCTTCGTTCGCGGCGGCAATGGTTTTCGGATGGATAAGCGTTTTCCCATCAAACCCCATTTCCCGGCCCTGCCGGCAGGTCTCGGCGAATCCTTGGTCATCCGCGAGGTTCAAATGCACCCCATCCAGAATCGCAAGACCGTTGGCCCGCGCCGCAAGGGTGCACCAGGAAAGACTGGCCATAAAGGGCTCCCTTCGCGGTGTGTGCAGACAGTGTAGATCCTTGGCCAAGTCCGACGTCCCCATCACCAGGGCACCGAGACGCGGTGATGCCGAGGCGATTTCCTCCGCCCGCAAGACGCCTTTCGGGGTTTCGATCATGCACCAGATGGCGGTGTTATCCGGCGCTCCTGCCAAATGCATTCGTCCTTCGATACCGTCCACCACCTGTTTGCTCTCCACTTTTGGAATGAGCAGAGCGTCGGCCGCTTCCGCAGCGAGGGTCGCTACATCGTCCTCTCCCCAGGGGGTCATTAGTCCATTGATCCGGACAATGATCTCACGCGCGCCGTAGCCGCCATGGCGTAGCGTATCCCGGACTTGTAGGCGGGCTTTTTCCTTCTCGTCCGGTGCGACCGCGTCTTCCAAGTCGAAAATCAATGCATCCGCTGGCAAGTCTCTGGCTTTCTCCAAAGCACGGGCGTTCGAGCCCGGCATGAACAGGGCGCTTCGTCGGGGTCGCGGAGTTGCGGGCATCGGGGGTCTCCTATCGGTGCGGCGGCTGGACAATGGCGGCGATCTAACGCTGAATCCAATGATGAGCGTTTTAACGATTCAGTCCCGGGTCGCAAGTGGCTATGTCGGAAACTCCATCGCCGTCCCCTGTCTACAGCAGCTTGGAATCGACGCCGTCGCGGTGGATACGACGATGTTGTCGAACCATCCCGCGTACGGCACCTTTCGAGGCCGAGTGGTGCCGCCGGAGGAGATTGACGAATTACTGCTCGGTGTCGTCACAAGAACCTTGCCCGAGTCGTTTGACGCCATGCTGTCGGGATATCTTGGCACTACCGAGACCGGACAATCGTTTTTGAGGGTCGCCGCAACTCGGCGGCTGGGCGCGCTCTATTGCCTCGACCCAGTATTGGGCGATAACGAGCGTCTCTATGTAAACGAAGACCTGGTTTCCTTCTTTCAGATTGAAGCGCTACCCAATGCCGATATCGTCACGCCGAACGCGTTCGAGGCGGGAGTTTTGCTCGGGAAAGAGAGCTGCACGCTCGAAAATGGAGCCGCGATTATCGGCGATCTTCTGAAACGGGGACCCACGCGGATTGCAGTCACCGGCATTGAAACGCCCACAGGCATCGCCACCTTGGCCGCAAATGCGAGCGGTCTCTGGATTATCGAGACACCACGGATCGAAGTTGCAGAATTCGGCGCCGGGGATGCATTCGCCGCACTTCTCTTGGGACGATTGCTGACATCGGACCTTTCCTTCGCGGAGGCGGCAGCCGTTGCGGCTAGCAGCCTTTACGACCTCCTCGCGCTGACGCGACGCCTCGGTAAGGACGATCTCGCCATTATCGATGGGCTCGACCTCGTGAAAGAGCCGTCATCGCAATTCACGGCGGAGCCGTTTCGGAGCTGAGATTACGCCCCGGCCGCAAAGTCAGTGGCCTTCAACGTGGCGACAACACGCTCGATGACTTCCGGCCAATCGCGGGGCGTATTCTGCCGGAATAGGCGGACGCTCTCATACCACGGGGTGTCGTCGCGTCCGTACAACCACCGCCAATCCGGGGAATACGGGATCAACACCCAGGCCGGAACCCCGAGCGCACCCGCCAGATGGACGACCGACGTGTCGACAGA
>CAXAGK010000186.1:0-7164 GCA_963968305.1 uncultured Rickettsiales bacterium
GGCTTCGAACATGGCCCGGCCCGCAGTTTCGCGAAGAACCCCGCCGGTTACGACCCGCATTATCACTACCAGCTCGCGATTGACGCGGGGCTGAATGCTTTTGCCGCACCGCTCGGCATCTTGGAGGCGGGCGCCGATAGTTACGCGGGGGCGATTCCGACAATCCTCAAGATGAATAGTTCAAACAGCCACTCGACGAATATGGACCAAACCGTCCACGCCAGCGTCGGCGATGCGCTACGCCTCGGATGTTCGGCGATCGGTTTTACCATCTACCCGGGTTCGGAAGACCAATTCGAGATGATGGAAGAGTTCCGCGAGCTGGCCGAAGAAGCCAAATCTGTCGGCCTGGCGGTCGTGCTTTGGTCCTATCCGCGCGGCGGCAACCTTTCCAAAGCCGGCGAGACGGCGATCGACGTTTGTGCCTATGCGGCACATCTCGCGGCCGAACTCGGCGCACATATCATTAAGGTGAAACCGCCGACGGACCACATCGAGCAAGATGACGCCCGCAAGGTCTATGAATCCGAGAACATCGACATCTCGACCCTGTCGAAACGGATCGAGCATGTCATGCAATCTTCCTTCGCAGGTCGCCGCCTCGTCGTTTTCTCGGGTGGCGGCGCGCGGGGCACGGACGGATTGCTTGAAGAAATCCGACAGATCCGCGACGGCGGCGGCAGCGGTGCCATTATCGGGCGGAATTCGTTCCAGCGCCCGAAGGAGGAAGCCCTGCAATTGCTGGATACCATCATCAAGATTTATCAGAGTAAGGCGTGATCAAGAGGCCGATTTAGGACCATGGCCGACGATCAATCCGCCGCGCTGTATCTCATCACGCCGCCACGTCTCGAAGACCCGCAGGCATTCGCGGAGGAATTGAAAGCCGCCTTGGATGCAGGCGGTGCCGACTGTGTGCAACTTCGCCTGAAGGACGTCGACGACGATACGGTTCGGCGAATCACCGATATCTTGCGCCCGGTCACCCAGGAACGCGATGTCGCCTTCGTCATGAACGACCGCCCGGACCTCGCGCGGGAGACCGGCTGCGACGGTGTCCATGTGGGCCAAGACGACACGAGCTACGCGGATGCGCGGGCGCTCCTTGGGCCCGATGCGATTGTTGGCGTGACGTGTAAGGATTCCCGTCATCTGGCGATAGACGCAGCGGAAGCAGGCGCCGACTATGTCGCTTTTGGTGCTTTTTTCGGATCGACGACAAAGACGACCACGGTAAAAGCAAGCCCGGACATTCTCGATTGGTGGAGTGAGACCACTTCGGTTCCCTGTGTCGCCATCGGCGGTATCACCCCTGCCAACTGCGGGCCGTTGATCTCCGCGGGTGCTGATTTTCTCGCTGTGATCTCCGCCGTTTGGGACCATCCGGACGGCCCCGCCGCGGCCATGGCCGATTTCCGCGAAGCCATTTCAGCGGCGCACGACTAATCCCGCCATTGCGCGCGCACACGGCTGGGTCTATAAACCGCGCCGCATAGAACATTCAGCACAACAGCGGCGACGGAACGATGAAGATCAACGGCAACGCGGTTCGACCGGGCAATATTATCGAGCATCAAGGCCGACTTTGGCGCGCCACGAAAATCCAGCACACGCAGCCGGGCAAGGGCGGGGCTTACCTGCAGGTCGAATTGAAGGACATTCGCGACGGCACCAAGCTCAACGAGCGCTTCCGATCGTCCGAAACCGTGGAGCGTGTCCGCCTTGACCAACTGGACTTTCAGTTCCTCTTCACCGACGGCGACGATTACACCTTCATGAATAACGATACCTACGATCAGGTCACCGTCCATATAGACTTTATCGGGGAGGATGCCGCCAAGTTCCTCCAAGAAGGCATGACGGTGGAGATGGAGTTCTATGAAGAGTCACCGATCGCCGTCTCGCTACCGGAGAAAGTAGCCCTTGAGATCATCGAGGCCGATGCCGTGGTGAAGGGACAAACCGCTTCTTCGTCCTATAAACCGGCGACGTTGGAGAACGGCGTGAAAACGTTAGTGCCGCCACATATCGAGTCAGGTACCCGCGTCGTCGTCAATACCGCCGACGGCTCATACGTCGAACGAGCCAAAGGTTAACCACTCCGCGCATTTGCGCCGAAAGTAACAAAATGCCGAGACGCTCCGCCGATATTAATGTGATGGTGCGCGCCGCCGAGCGCGCCGGGCGGGCGTTGATCCGCGACTTCGGCGAGGTAGACAACCTTCAGGTCAGTAAGAAGGGCCCTGGTGACTTCGTGTCCGCCGCCGACCTCAAGGCCGAAGAGACGGTAAAATACGAGCTAAAGAAAGCCCGCCCCACCTTCGGTTTCCTAATGGAAGAGAGCGGGACCAAAGCCGGTTCCGACAAATCCCACGTATGGATCGTCGACCCATTGAACGGCACCACGAATTTCCTACACGGCTTGCCGCATTTTTGCGTCTCCATTGGGTTAGCGCGCGACAATGAAGTGATTGCCGGCGTCATTTTCGACCCGATCAAAGACGAGGTTTTCTGGGCGGAACGCGGCATCGGCGCGTTTGTGAACAGCCGTCGCTTGCGGGTCTCCGGACGCAATCGAATGGATGAAGCGATCCTGGCGACAGGCGTACCCTTCAAGCTGCACGACGATGAGACCGTGGATCTGTTCATCGAGCAATTGCGCCCGATTATGAAACAAACCGCCGGTGTGCGCCGCTGCGGTGCGGCAGCACTCGATCTCGCATACGTGGCAGCCGGCCGCTACGATGGGTATTGGGAGAACGGTCTCAACCCTTGGGACGTCGCTGCGGGTATTCTTATAGTTCGGGAAGCCGGCGGCTTCGTCACAGACCTCAGCGGCCAACGGTATGAACTCGGTGCGAAGAACATCCTCGCCACCAACGACGGACTGCATCACAAGCTCTCTGAGTTGCTTATCCACAAGCCCGGTTAGGTGGAACGGCGATACCCGAGTTTTTGTTGTCGCTGCTGACGCCCTGAGATATCTTCGCCAGACGGATAGGTTGATCCCAGAACCGTCAATTCATAAGGCGAAGATGAAAAATATATTTCCGTACGATATCCGCCACATTCCGCTTGCGCTCGGCTTGAGCGTTCTAACGTTTGCTGGCGCAGTGTTCATTTCAAGTGGACAAGCGACGGCACAGACGACCGTCTATACGGATCAATACGGCAATCCAACGGTCAGCGTTGACCTTGGGGTGCTGGACTCGCTCGGCCCTGAACAAAACCTGCCGGATTTGTATAGAAAAACCGCGCCCCTACCGTCGCGACCGGTCATGGCGCGACGACCGGCACCGGCGGTGGGTGGTAGACGAGGCAGATTATTGGCGCCACCACCGCGCGGCATGCCGCGCTCGAAACTAAATATTCCCCCGACCACGCTACGCGCGCGCGCGCCGACCCGCAAAGTCGCTCCGCCGCCGCCCGCGAACCTGACCTCGGCGCCTAAGCCACGGCCGCGTGTCGCCCCGCCGGCAAGACCGTCCGTGGCACCGCCCCCACGACCGAAAATCGCGGCCCGCACGTCGCCGCCGCCCGCACCATTAGCGGCGCCAAAGGCACCTCAGTCGCGCCTCTCGGCACCGCGAGTTCCTATAGCGCCGCCACCCATAGCGGCACCGGCAAGAGCAGCGCCTGCGCCTGTAGCACCTGTCTCTCGCCCTGTCGTGGCACCACCGCCACGGCCGCGTTTAGCGGCACCGCCGAAGACAGCGCTAGCCGCCCCTAACACGCCGCCGACGGCTGCCCTTGCAACACCAACCTCACAGGGCCTGCAACCCGCAGCTTTGGTCGGAAACATTTCCATCCGCCCCGACGGCAATCTCTACAGTATTCCGTTCGGTCCAGGCTCTACCAAATTGCCGGGAAGCGCGACACCTGCCTTGAGCAAATTGGCCGGGCGCATGAACTCGGATGAAAATATCCGCATTCAATTGATGGGCTTCGCCGCTGGTGGCGCCGGTTCCGCCAGTCAGGCACGGCGCAGTTCGCTGTTCCGGGCACTCGCAATACGTACGTATTTGATGAAGGAAGGCGTGCGCAGCACGCGGATGGACGTCCGTGCCCTCGGCCAAACCAGCGCTCAGGGAGTGACGCCGGACCGGGTTGATATCCTTGTCCAGAAACAATAGTAGACTCTTCAGCAGGGAGTGCACGGACAAGATGACTAGGCCGCGAAGTTACCTCGTCCGTATGGTGCTCTTTCTCGGCGCCGTCCTCGGCGCTGTTTTCCTGCTCTTTTTACCTCTCAGAGACGCTTTCTTTGCGAATGTTGTCCTCAACGGGGTGATCCTCGGTGTGTTGTTAATCGGCATTTTCCATATGTTTCGCCTCGTCTTTATGTTGCGTCCCGAAGTTGCCTGGATCGAATCGTTCCGTCGGGACGGGCTCGCGGTTTCAAGCGGGCGGGGACCGCGGCTCCTGGCGCCAATGGCGACAATGCTAGGCGAACGCAGTGGTGATCGCTTCAGCCTTTCCACTATGGCGTTGCGCTCGTTGCTGGATGGCATTGCCACCCGCCTTGATGAAGGACGGGAGACAGCGCGCTATTTCATCGGATTGCTTGTATTTCTCGGCCTGTTGGGAACCTTTTGGGGCTTGCTCGAAACCGTTCGCTCCATTGGCGACGTCATCTCTGGCCTCGCCGTTCAAGGCGACGCGGTTCAAGAAGTCTTCGAGCGCTTAAAGTCAGGATTACAGGCGCCGCTCGCCGGTATGGGAACGGCGTTCAGTTCTTCTCTATTCGGCTTGGCGGGATCGCTCGTCCTGGGTTTCCTAGCGCTGCAAGCAGGACAAGCGCAAAACCGATTTTATAACGACCTTGAAGAATGGCTTTCCGGTCAAACCCGTCTCGGGGGTGGGGGCGCGGTCGGCGACGGTGAACAGACGGTCCCCGCCTATATTCAAGCGCTACTCGAGCAAACAGCTGATAATCTTGAAAATTTACAGAGAACCTTAGCGCGCGGCGAAGACAGCCGGATCGATGCGAACCGGCGCATTGTACAGCTTACGGATAATCTGGGATCACTCTCTGAATCCATGCGAACGCAACAGGAATTATTGCTGAAGTTTGCGCAAAGCCAATCGGAGCTAAAGCCCATCCTCTCGGCCTTGGCTGAGGGGCAAACAAACCAAAGGGACGATCAAGCCGCCGCATCGCTGCGCAATATAGACGGTCATCTTGCACGCCTACTCGCCGATCAAACTTCCGGCCGGGAAACCGCTGTGCAAGAGGTCCGCAGCGAAATTCGCCTTCTCGCCCGAACGATTGCCGCCCTCGCCGAAGGCGAGGAGCCGCGATAACGCAGGTATTATGGCACTCTCACGGCGGGGTTCAACCAACGCGCTCGATATATGGCCGGGATTCGTGGATGCGCTAGCGACACTTTTAATGGTCATCATTTTCCTGCTGATGATTTTCGTCGTCGCGCAGTTTTTTTTGAATGACGCCATCGTCGGCCGGGATCAAGCGCTCGAACGTTTGAATCAACAGGTCGAAGAACTCGCCGACCTACTGTCTCTGGAAAGACGAGCTGGTGAGGAATTACGCAACGATGTGACGCAACTTTCATCCGAACTGCAAAGTTCACTCGCCGCCCGGGACGGTTTGGAAACGGATATCTCTGATCTTCGCAACCGCCACGCCAACCTCTCGACGGAACTGCAGGAGGCGAGTGGCAAACTTTCGAAAGCCGATGAAGAACGCCGCCGCTTGGGGGCCGAACTCGCACAATTGCACCAAGATATAGACGCCATGAAGGCGCTCCGCGACGAATTGGCCAAAGACTTGGCCACCGCCCGGACCACGCTCGGCGAGCAATCCGAGAAGGCGGCCGTCGAATTGTCGGAAGAAAGGAAAATTTCCGAGGCAGCGAAAGCTCAAGTAGCCCTTTTGAATCGCCAAATGGCCGCGTTCCGCGAACAGATCGCAAAACTGAATGCCGCTCTCGATGCCTCCGACGTGCAATCAAAGGCCATGAACGTGCAAATCGTTGATTTGGGAAAACGCTTGAACGCTGCGTTGGCCAGTAAGGTTCAAGAGTTGGCGCGATATCGCTCCGAGTTCTTTGGGCGGCTACGCAAGGTATTGGGCAATCGCCGCGACATTCACATTGTTGGCGACCGCTTCGTCTTCCAATCGGAGGTTTTGTTCGGTTCCGGTTCGGCACAAATGGGTGACGGCGGTAAACTGCAATTGGCGCAATTGGCGAAAACGCTGATCGATATTGCTAAGAAAATCCCGAAAGACGTCGAATGGGTTTTACGTGTCGACGGCCATACTGATCGCATTCCAATCAAGACAAAAGCCTTTCCCTCGAATTGGGAACTGTCAACGGCCCGGGCGGTTTCCGTTGTGAAATTTCTGATTTCCTCAGGCATTCCGGCAAATAACTTAGCGGCGGCCGGATTCGGCGAATTTCAGCCCTTAGATGCCCGCAACGACGAGATCGCCTTCCGGCGAAATCGGCGGATCGAACTCAAGCTGGATCAACGCTGAGATCAAACTGCCGCTCCGCCAGCTTCGTATAGAGACCACCTTCAGCAATCAGGCGATCATGTGTCCCTTCGGCGACAATCCGTCCACCATCGATGACGACGATTCGATCGGCTTGCCGGATCGTCGAGAGACGATGTGCGATGACGATGCTGGTCCGCGACGCCAGAATCCTTTCCAGCGCTTGCTGGACCAAGTGTTCCGATTCCGAATCGAGAGCGCTCGTCGCCTCATCCAGCAATAGCACCGCCGGGTCGCGGAGAATTGCGCGCGCGATGGCGATCCTTTGACGTTGCCCGCCCGATAACCGCACACCTTTCTCACCGAGGAAAGTATCGAACCCATCCGATAAGCGCTCAAGAAATTCCGTCACTGCCGCCGCGTCGGCTGCCGCCCATACTTCATCGTCACTTGCGTCTGGACGGCCATATCGGATATTTTCCATAACATTCGCCGAAAATATAGTCGGTTCCTGGGAAACCAGTCCAATACACCGGCGAACATCCACCGGATTCGCCCTGCGGATATCTACATCGTCCAGACTGATGCTGCCGCTATCAGGGTCATAATACCTCAACAGCAATTGAAAGACCGTGGTCTTGCCGGCGCCAGATGGACCAACCAAGGCAACACGCTCACCGGGTGCCACCGCGAGATTGAATTCGGAT
>CAXAGK010000187.1:0-7163 GCA_963968305.1 uncultured Rickettsiales bacterium
GGACGAAAGGCGGCCATATTACCAAATGGAGCCAGTAAGGTGGCGCGAACGACATCTCAAGCCAAACGGCTAGACCGACGACGATCGGTCCTACTGCGAAAATTACGAAAACGGCCGGGCCGTCTCCGCTGGCTTCCGCCTCTAAGTCCAGGTCGCAAACATCACATTTGCCGTCGACCGACGACAAATCCCGGGAAAGACGCCCAATACCACAACGCGGGCAGCGGCATCTCAATACGGCCAGAAAGGGCCTGACGGGCGGAAAACTCTGTTTCATGCCCGTCGAATCCCAATCTCCGTAATCAGCCACCCCACCAATAGACTGCGCAGAACAGGAACAGCCAGACTACATCGACGAAGTGCCAATACCAAGCCGCCGCTTCAAAACCAAAGTGTTGTTCAGGCGTGAAATGCCCTTTCCGCGCACGAAAGTAGCATACAATAAGGAAAGTGGTGCCGACAATAACATGAAATCCGTGAAACCCTGTCGCCATGTAGAAGGTCGAGCTGTAAATTCCGTCAGAAAACGCGAACGCCGCATGGCTATATTCATACGCCTGCACACCGGTAAACAGGAGGCCGAGTATAATGGTGATGCCCAAGCCCTTGATCAAACCGTCGCGATTGCCTTCCCGAAGCGCGTGATGCGCCCAGGTTATCGTCGCGCCGGACAGCAACAAGATTAGCGTATTCATAAGCGGCAAATCGAAGGGGTCGAACGTTTCCACCCCTACCGGGGGCCAGACACCGCCCGCGAAACCAGCAGCCAAGATGTCATGCGGCAATTCCTTCGGATAGAGGCTCGATTCAAAAAATGCCCAGAAGAATGCAACGAAAAACATCACTTCCGAGCAAATGAACAGCGCCATGCCATAGCGAAGACCGAGCTGAACCACCGGGGAATGGTGACCGTCGACTTCCGCTTCCCGGATCACGTCACGCCACCACACGAACATCGTATACACGACCAACAGAACTCCGGGAGCAAAAACGAGTGCCCCGAGTGACGTCAGCATGGGCTCAATACCTTCACCCAGCATATCCGGATGCAGGTACAGGACGACGCCGAAGGTCAGCAAGAATGCCGCCAGCGCACCGACAGCGGGCCAGGGGCTCGGATCGACCAAGTGATATGGGTGGCTATGACCTTGATGTTCGTCTGTTGTAGCGCTCATCTCGTTTCCTCGCTCTACGCCTGACTTGAGGCTTCTTGCTATTGAATCGACCGCTGCCGGTCTTTTGATTCGGCTTTGGCACTAACTTGCCGCTCTAATACCGGTTTTGTCGGCTTATCGACCGCATAGAAGGTATATGAAAGGGTAATGGTTTTAACGTCGTCCAGATTGGGATCGCTACTGATCTCCGGATCGACATAGAATGCCACCGGCATCTCAACCGTCTGACCCGGCTCCAATGTTTGGTCGGTAAAACAAAAGCACGCGATCTTACTGAAATACGCACCGACCTTAAGCGGCGTCACGTTAAACGTCGCTGTACCTGTCAAAGATTGCTTCGATCGATTGGTGGCGCGGTAGAACGCGACCGCATTTTCGCCCACCTGCAATTCGATCTGGCGTTGGACCGGCTGAAACGCCCAGTCGATATTCGTGACCATGGCATCGAACCGCACCTTGATCGGGCGCTGCGTAACAGTGTCGTTCTTCTCCGCCGCAATTTGCGTCGTCCCACCATATCCAGTGACCCGGCAAAATAAATCGTAGAGCGGCACAGCGGCATAAGACATGCCTATCATGCCCATTGCCACGGTCGAGAGTACGGCCACAAGATGACGATTTTTGCGTCTGAGCGCGTTCATCCCTCACCACTCATCCGAAGGATCGCCACAAGATATAGAACAACAATCCACCCCACCAGCACGGCCATAAGGGCCAGATTCTTTCTCCGTTGCCGTCGGTTCAAGCCACTGCGCTGATCGCGTTTTTCATTCGAATCCGTCATGGTCGTTGTGGCCATCCTGTTTGCCCCTTAGACAGCTGTCATCAGGGCATTATCGGCGATAAGGATCGCGAATAATCCGAATAGATAAAAAATCGAATATCCGAACATTCGCTTCGCCGAGCGGTCGCTCTCATCCCGCCAAACGGCAATCGCCAATGCCAAGAAGATAAGACTAAGAGCCGCTGCAACAGCACCGTATACTGGCCAACCCGCGAAGCCGAGAAAACACGGTGCCAGACTCAATGCTACCAGCAATACTGTGTAGACCAGCATCTGGCGTTTGGTTTCGCGCGTTCCGTGGACCACCGGAAGCATGGGCACGCCCGCCGCGGCATAGTCACCTTTGCGGTAGAGCGCCAAAGCCCAAAAATGTGGCGGCGTCCAAAAAAAGATCAGCAAAAACAAAGTTGCGGCCTCGATACCGACATCTCCGGTAACCGCTGCCCAGCCGATGGCCGGCGGGAATGCCCCGGCAGCCCCACCGATGACTATGTTCTGGGTGGTCCGGCGCTTCAGCCACATTGTATAGACGAAGACATAAAATAAAACCGCTGCCGCCAAAAGGCCGGCCGCGACCGCATTCGTCGCCAAGAACATGAGCATTACCGCGCCCGAGGCGAGAATCACACCGAAGGCCAAGGCCTCAGACGGTTCGACTTTCCCGGTTGGAATTGGTCGCTGGCGCGTACGTTCCATGACCGCGTCGATATCGCGGTCGTACCACATATTGATCGCCCCAGCAGCCCCGGATGCCACCGCGATACAGAGGATGGCGACGGCCGCCAATACCGGGTGCAGGTCGCCTGGTGCCACGGCAAGTCCGGCAAAGCCAGTAAACACTACGAGCGACATCACACGAGGTTTCAGCAGGGCAAAGAAATCGCGAACTTCGCCCTGTCCCGAGACCGATTGATAGGCGGTTTGCGCCAAGATCTACCTCCGGATCGCAGTTGCCGCTATTTGACGTGCGGCAGTTGGTCAAAGCTATGGAACGGCGGCGGCGAGGACACTGTCCACTCCAGCGTTGTCGCTCCCTCGCCCCAATAGTTCTCTTCAACGCGCCGACCTGCTTTCAAGGTATAAATCAGCACGAAGACAAAGAAGATCGTCGAACCAAAGGAAATGAACGCACCAATCGACGACACATAATTCCACCCGGCCAAGGCATCGGCATAATCGATGTAACGGCGTGGCATGCCGGCCAGACCCGAGAAATGCTGCGGGAAGAACGTGATGTTGACGCCGATAAATGTCGTCCAAAAATGCAGCCGTCCGGCCCATTCGGGATACTGCCGACCCGACATCTTGCCAATCCAGTAGTAGATACCGGCAAAGATCGAGAAGACCGCGCCCAATGACAGCACGTAATGGAAGTGAGCGACGACATAGTAGGTATCGTGCAACACCAGATCGACACCCGCATTCGCGAGAACAACACCGGTCACACCGCCGACAGTGAACAGGAAAATAAATCCGAGCGCCCACAGCATCGGCGTGTCGAAGCGGATCGAACCGCCCCACATCGTCGCGATCCAACTGAAAATCTTGATGCCAGTCGGCACCGCGATCACCATCGTCGCCAACGTGAAGTAGGCGCGGACATCAACATCAAAGCCAATCGTGTACATGTGGTGGGCCCACACGACGAACCCAATGACGCCAATGGCCACCATTGCATACGCCATCCCAAGATAACCAAAGACCGGCTTCTTCGAGAAGGTCGAAACGATGTGGCTCATGATGCCGAAACCGGGCAAGATCATGATATAGACTTCCGGATGACCGAAAAACCAGAACAAATGCTGGAACAATACCGGTTCGCCGCCGCCTTCCGGCTTGAAAAAAGCTGTGCCAAAGTTACGGTCGGTAAGTAACATTGTGATGGCGCCACCTAAAACCGGCAACGCCAACAACAGTAAGAATGCCGTTACCAATGTTGCCCAAACGAAGAGCGGCATTTTGTGCAGCGTCATTCCCGGTGCGCGCATATTGAAAATCGTGGTGATGAAATTCACAGCGCCCAAGATCGACGACGCACCAGCCAAATGGAGCGCGAAAATCGCCATATCCACGGCTGCCCCATCATGTCCGTAGCCCGTGTTAGAAAGCGGTGGGTACATTGTCCAGCCTGTGCCAGCACCGCCACCGATCAAGGCTGAGCCAAGAAGCAATAGGAAGGCCGGTACCAGCAGCCAAAAGCTGATGTTATTCATTCGTGGGAAGGCCATATCCGGCGCACCGATCATCAACGGCACAATCCAGTTACCAAAACCGCCGATAACCGCGGGCATGACCACGAAGAACACCATGATTAATCCATGCGCGGTAACAATCGTATTCCAGAGATGTCCGTCGGGCGAACCGTCTTCCAGGGTCATGTATTGAACCCCAGGCTCCATTAGTTCCATCCGCATATAGACGGAAAATGCCCCGCCGATCAGACCGGCTATGACGGAGAAGACAAGGTACATCGTGCCGATGTCCTTGTGGTTTGTCGAATAGACGTAACGACGCCAGCCCGTGGGGGTGTGATCGTCGTGTCCGTGCGCGTGTGCCGTTGTACCTTCAGCCATGATGATCTCTTATCCTTCGTCTTTACTTTGACAATGCGTGCTCGGCGACCTTGACGGTCGCCTCGGCAGGCGCTTCGGGTTCATCAACCCGCGCGAACTCTTGTTTCGCCTTCTTCACCCAGGCATCAAACTCCGCCGGAGGCACGGCTTTAACCATAATTGGCATGTAGGCATGATTGACGCCGCAAAGTTCCGAGCAGAAACCATAGTAGGTTCCGACCCTATCGATCTGCACCCAGGTCTCATTCAATCGGCCGGGTGTAGTATCAACCTTCACACCGAACGAGGACATCGACCAATTGTGAATGGTATCCGCCGAGGCGAATAGCAGCCTGATTTTCTTGCCTACCGGAAGTACAACTGGATTATCCGTATCCATCTGCCGCTTTTGACCCGGCTTCAACTCTTCTTCTGGCACCAAATTGGCGTCGAATCCAAAATTGCCATGATCCGGATACTGATATTCCCAATACCACTGATGACCAACGACTTTCAGCGTCATATCGCCGTCTTCGATCCGATCGGCAAAATACAACAGCTTCATAGACGGAATGGATATGCCGACCAAGATGACGATCGGAATGACGGTCCATGCGATCTCAAGCAATGGGTGATGGGTCGTCTTCGACGGCGTCGGATTGCGACTCTCGCGGAACCGAACGCAGGCGTAAACCATCAATCCCAAAACAAAAATCGTGATTACCGTTATGATGATCAACAGGACGTCATGCAACTTAGCGATCTCGACGGCCGTCGGCGAGGCCGCCGGTTGTAGCCCCAATTGCCATGGGGTTGGTTCGCTAGCCCAAGCCTGTCCGGCGAAGATCGCCAATAACAGGACGGAAACAGTAACGAGAAACCTATTCACCCTGTACTCTCCCACATCCATCCGCCGCCAGGATCAGATTTCGGGTGTCGCCACCCTCGCACTCCCCGCTCGGCGCATTTTCAAAACTCTAACGCAGACATGCCATAATCTACGGTCAAACCCACCGGTGGCAATATCTAACGCCATGCAATAGCACGCCTTTATAACAGTCGTGCCAGGACATGGCGTCCATCGCGACACTATGTCGCAAAAACAATGGAATTGCCATGCCTTAGGAGATGATCGTGATTTTCCCTCAGCAATAATATACGTGTCGTCATTCCGAAATTTTTATAATGTACACCTGTTATCGAGGGGACTCGACGATCATATGCGATATCTATTGCGATTGACCCGACTGTGCTAATGTCCGCACAAGACAGCATCCGGTCAGTTCATTCGCCTATTAAACGCACCGGTCGCTTTATTTGGGCAACATAGTAAGGATAACTCGGCATGACCGATCTGACGAAAACGGATGAGCTGTTCTTCACGCGGGGCGACCTGGATCGCGGGCGGATCGAGTCCCTGGCCGGAGAGGCACTTTCCGGTGCCGATGACGGTGAACTCTATCTCGAATATTGCCAATCCGAGAGCATCTCTCTCGACGATGGCCGTATTCGCAGCGCCAGTTTCGACACTACGCAAGGTTTCGGATTGCGGGCGATCTCCGGCGAAACGGCGGGTTACGCGCATTCCTCCGAACTTTCCGAGGCCGCGATCAAGCGCGCCGGCGAAACAGTGCAAGCCGTACGTGCTGGACATGGCGGCACTCATGCGGACGCGCCCATGGGCACAAATGCGAATCTTTACACCGAGACCAATCCCCTTGGCGAAGTCGCCTTCGAGGACAAGGTCGCGCTCCTCACCGAGATTGACAGCTATCTACGCGCCAAGGACCCCCGTGTCGGCCAAGTCATGGCGAGCGTCTCGGGCGAATGGCAAGCCATCCAAATTATCCGCCCCGACGGCTACCGCGCAGCGGACATACGCCCATTGGTTCGCTTGAACGTCGCCGTTATCGCGCAAGACGGCGAGCGTATGGAAAGTGGCAGTTTCGGCGCCGGCGGACGCACCGGGTACGGCGATCATTTCGCACCGGAGACATGGCAAGAATATGCAGACGAGGCCTTGCGACAGGCATTGGTCAACCTGGAATCGGTTCCGGCGCCGGCCGGTGAGATGACCGTGGTGCTCGGCCCCGGATGGCCTGGCATCCTGTTACATGAAGCCATTGGGCATGGCCTTGAAGGCGACTTCAATCGCAAGAAGACATCCGCTTTCTCGGGCTTAATGGGCGAACGCGTCGCCTCCCCGGGGGTGACCGTGATTGACGACGGCACCATCAACGACCGACGAGGATCCCTTTCCATCGACGACGAAGGGACGCCTACGAAAAACACCACCCTGATTGAGGACGGTATTCTAGTCGGCTACATGCAAGACCGGATGAACGCCCGCTTGATGGGAATGGAGGCGACCGGCAACGGGCGCCGGCAATCCTACGCCCACGCACCAATGCCCCGCATGACCAATACGATCATGTTGGCGGGCGACAAGGACCCAGAAGAAATCCTAGCTTCCGTCGACAATGGCCTTTACGCAGTCAATTTCGGCGGCGGACAAGTCGATATCACGAACGGCAAATTCGTTTTCACCTGTACCGAAGCCTATATGATCGAAAACGGTCGAAAAGGCGCTCCGGTCAAGGGAGCTACCCTGATCGGAAACGGTCCGGATGCGTTGACGAAAGTATCGATGAT
>CAXAGK010000188.1:0-7159 GCA_963968305.1 uncultured Rickettsiales bacterium
ATGCGGCGGGACACTAACCGAAGCGCTTTGGCGCTGCAAGATATCGCTCCGAAATTCCGCACATCGCCGTTATACTCCCGCCGCACGCATATTTAGGAAATTTAGCCCCCCTCATGGCACCCGACAGCCCCGCCCCATCGCTCCCGCACATCCCGCTCGTCGATATCGGTGACGGCGGGGCCGTAGCGCTGTTCGAGAGTGATTCGGCGCGGGCGGCGGAGATCATCCGCCTCGGGCGCACTCAATACGGCACCAAGCTGATTGCCGGTCTCGATACGATGTCCCGCCTGTGGTCGACTTATGCCGGCAATACCCACAATGGCGAGATCGCGGCGATTGCCGAGCGGCTGCCGCGCGGCGTCTGGTTCATGAACCTTTGTCTCGAATGGGGCTGTACCAGCGGCGTGATGGTGGATCCGACGGCTCCTGGCATGCGGCTGTTGCGGACCCTCGATTGGCCGTTCCACGGGTTGGGCCGACATCTGGTCGTGGCACGACAGTCAGGCCCGGCCGGCGACTATTATAATATGACATGGCCCGGATTTACCGGCGTCGTCCAAGCCATGGCACCGGGCCGATTCGCCGTTGCCATCAATCAAGCGCCGCTGGTGCGCCGCATGACCTTGCCGGTCTATTTGGATTGGCTGGTCAACAAGACGAAGACATTTTCCGGACGGCGCATCCCGCCGGTACATCTGCTGCGCCGCGTGGTCGAGACCTGCCGGAACTATCACGAGGCGCACGATATGCTCTCGAAAACTCCTATTGCGCTGCCGGCAATATTCTCCCTCGTCGGCACCGAGCGCGGCGAAGGGTGCGTGATAGAACGCTTGGAACGCCGTGCCGCCATCCTGGAAGCGCCCGCGGCGGCGGCCAACCATTGGTTCGGAAAAACCTTTAAACCGGGCAAGGAACGCGGCATCGCGAGCTACCGCCGCCACCGATTGATGAACGGCTATACCCTCAGCCAGGTCACCGATTTTGCCTGGGCGATCTACCCCGTGGTCAACGAGGACACGCGCCTTGCGATGTCTTCCAATCCGCAGACGGGAGAGCTGCGGGTTCAAGGATTCGAGGCGGATGGCCCGGCGACCGAGGTTTTCGATTTGTCGCACCATACAGGATCGCGACGAACGCAGGAGATTTCCTGAGTAAAACCGTTGACTTCGCATCTGCGGTAAGTATAGTCGCGGCTCGTTTTCCGGGCCCTATACGGCCCGATGAATTTTATGTGTCCGATTTCGTCCTGGCCTCCGCCGGGAACGGGGCGGACCACTCGTTACGAGAGAGCACGGTCAGATGTTCGCAGTGATCAAGAACGGCGGCAAGCAATACAAAGTCGCCAAAAACGATGTCATCCGGGTCGAAAAACTCGACGCGGAAGCAGGCGCCAGTATCGACCTCAACGAGGTCTTGATGGTCGGAGACGATAAGAGCCAGACGGTGGGCGTGCCCCTCGTTGACGGCGCGAGTGTCTCCGCAACGGTTCTCGAGCAAATGCGAGACCGTAAGATCATCATCTTCAAGAAGAAGCGTCGGCAAAACTATCGCCGCAAAAACGGCCACCGCCAGCACCTGACGGTCCTGCGGATCGACGATATCCTGGCCGCCGGCAAGAAAAAGGCTGCCCCGAAAAAGAAAGCGAAAGCAGCGCCCGAAGCCGCTCCCGCGGCGGAAGCAGAGTAAGGAGTAGAACGCCATGGCACATAAAAAGGCAGGCGGTAGTTCACGCAACGGTCGCGATACAATCGGTCGCCGTCTCGGCGTGAAAAAATACGGCGGAGAAGCAGTAATTCCCGGTAATATTCTCGTGCGTCAACGCGGCACTAAATTCCATCCCGGCGATAATGTCGGCATGGGTCGTGATCACACCCTGTTCGCATTGGTCGATGGTCAGGTGAAATTTCACAAGACCCGCGCCCGCACCACCATCTCGGTGGAGCCGGCGGCGTAGACTAATTCCACGCAGGCTTTAACGTTCAGGGGAATGGCTAGCCATTCCCCTTTTTCGTTGGGGCGGAAGATATGAAATTTCTCGATCAAGCCAAGGTTTACGTAAAGAGCGGTGAAGGCGGCAACGGCTGCATCTCTTTCCGCCGTGAGAAATACGTTGAGTTCGGCGGCCCGAACGGCGGCAGCGGTGGCCGGGGCGGTGATGTCATGGCGGTCGCGGTGCCGGGCCTCAACACGCTGATCGATTATCGCTACCGCCAACACATAAAGGCGGAGAACGGTCGCCCCGGCATGGGCAAGGATATGACCGGAGCCGCCGGTAAGACGGCGGTGCTCGAGCTGCCCGTGGGCACGCAAATTTTTGCCGAGGACAACGAAACCCTTCTGGTCGACCTGACCATTGAGGGTGAGGAAGTGGAGCTGTTGCGGGGCGGCGATGCCGGGCGCGGTAACGCGCAATTCAAGACAGCTACCAACCGTGCACCGAGACGCGCAGAAGCAGGCTGGCCAGGACAAGAAATGTGGGTCTGGCTGCGGCTAAAACTGTTGGCGGATGCGGGCTTAGTCGGTCTGCCGAATGCCGGAAAATCCACCTTTCTAGCGGCGGTCAGCCGCGCCAAACCGAAGATCGCCGACTATCCGTTCACGACACTTCATCCGCAATTGGGTGTGGTCTACCTGGATGGCGCAGAATTCGTACTCGCCGATATTCCAGGATTGATCGAAGGCGCTCATGAAGGCCATGGACTCGGCGATCGGTTTCTTGGCCATGTGGAGCGCTGCGGCGTGTTGCTGCATTTGATCGATGGGACGGAAGAGGACGTTGCAGGGGCCTATCGGACGGTCCGCGACGAGATTATCGCCTATGGCGCGGGCCTTGAGGAAAAGACGGAGATCGTCGCGTTGAACAAATGCGACGCGCTCGATGAAGAGGCCATATCGGAGAAGAAAGCGGCTCTTGCGGAAGCGACATCGACCCGCGACGTGATGACGATTTCGGGCGTCACTGGCGACGGCGTGCAAGATGCGCTGCGCCGCCTACACAGAGTCATTAAATCCGAGCGGGAAGAAGTGACGCAATCTCCCAGCGTCGCCGCCCGGCCATGGAACCTGTAAGCGACAACGCGATGACGGAACAATTGACCGGTGCCGCAAGGCTCGTGGTGAAGATCGGCTCCGCCCTCTTGGTCGACGACAAAACCGGCACCATTCGACGCACCTGGCTGGAAGCGCTCGCCGACGATTTGCATGTCTTGCGCGAGACGGGGACGGAGATTCTGGTGGTTTCCTCAGGGGCCATCGCGGTCGGACGGCGCCATCTTGGCCTGACGCAAAAGACAATACGGCTCGAAGAAAAACAGGCCGCCGCCGCCAGCGGTCAGATACAATTGGCCCATGCCTATCAGGAAGCGCTGGCGCGGCACGACATTTCAGTCGCGCAAATCCTCCTCACGCTTAGCGATACCGAGGAACGCCGCCGGCACCTCAACGCCCGCAGCACGATTGCGCAATTGCTGACACTTGGCGCGGTTCCCGTGGTCAACGAGAACGACACGGTGGCGACGACGGAAATCCGTTTCGGCGACAACGACCGTCTGGCGGCGCGGGTCGCGGCGATGATCAGCGCAGACACACTAATCTTGCTGTCCGATATCGATGGGCTGTACGAGCGCGATCCCCGACAGGATTCAAACGCCAAACACATTGCCCAGGTCGACGAGATCAACCCGCAAATCGAGGCCATGGCGGGCAAAGCACCCACCGGGTATTCCTCCGGGGGCATGGAAACCAAAATACAAGCAGCGAAGGTGGCCACCGCCGCCGGCTGCCGCATGGCGATCATGAACGGAATCGATGCAAACCCCCTGCGCCGGCTTACAGAAGGGGCGCGGTGCACGTGGTTCATGCCGTCGACCTCTCCGCTCACGGCGCGCAAACGCTGGATCGTCGGCTCGCTCAATCCGGTCGGCGAAATCCTCGTCGATGCAGGCGCCGAGCGCGCCCTCAAACAAGGGAAAAGCTTGCTCCCGGCCGGCGTTATCCGCATCCAAGGGACGTTTGAGCGGGGCGACGCAGTCATTGTTCGCGCCGCCGACGGCAATGAAATGGCGCGCGGCCTCTCCGCCTATTCGAATGTCGACGCAGCCCGAATCGCGGGCCGCAAGAGCGGGGAAATCGCAGAGATTCTTGGATATCGGGGACGCGACGAACTCATCCATCGCGACGATTTGGTGCTGACAGTCTAGATCGGCTCTGACGTAATCAAGAAACGTTCGGCGTCATCGAGAAACACTGGATCTTCGAAAATAACATCGCAAGTCTTTGCAATCTTTTGCATTATCCCCGCCCTAAATTCCGCGTCGCGACCAAGTCCCACCGCAATTTCGGCATAATCCACCGCATCGCACGCGACCAATTCTTCCATTCCCATATACCGGTAAATGCCCAAACTAACCCGGCCCCGAAGATAGCGTCCCGGCAAGGTGACGACCGGCGCGCCCATCGCCAGCGATTGATAGGTCGTGTTGCCACCACAAAACGGAAAGCTATCCAAGCTGACATCCGACAAGCCGAGCAGTCGCATGAAATTGTCATGACTTTGACGCGGCAGAAACTTTATCCGCGCCGCACAGGTGCCCATTGTGACGGCAAACCGTCGGCGCAACACGTCGCCCCAGGCGTCGTCATGTCCTTCCAATAACAAGAGGATGCCCTTCGGATCACGCTCAAGGATCAACCGCAAGGCCGTGTCCATATCTGGATGAATCTTGAACAGGTTTTGAGCCAAAAAATAGATCGTAGCATCTTCCGCAAGACCAAAATCCGCGCGCGTCCCCAAAGGCTCCGGTGCGGGAGGACGAATATAGGAGAATGGCAAACCGCCGAGCGGCACAAGACGTTCACTATAGGCGCCGCCCGCATCCAAATCGACGGCGGGTTCCGCCGCTGTACAGGATAAAAAATAATCAACATTGGGAATACCGGAAGTGACCGGATGTCCATAGGAGACCGCTTGTATCGGTGCCAAACGCGCGAAAGCCAAAAAATAAGCCAACGGGTCCATGCCGATTTCCGGATAGAAGACGACATCAGGCTTAGCGGCGCCAATCACCTCCCGCGCGCTAAATATATCAGCGGGCAAGGTTTCGACATGAGAGACCAGCTTGGCAATTTCCCCGCGCACTTCATCATCGGGAACAGGTGCCGTCTCGAAGCAAATCACCTCGCAATCTCCGTGCGCGGCGAGGCGGCGAAACAAACCGAGACACAACCGCCCGATTGAGTGGTCGAAGAGGAAGCGAGAGACGAAGGCTATTCGACGGGGACCCTCCCGCCGCCTGGAACCACGGCAATGCGGCGCGGTCCAATCGAGTTTCGGGCATCCGGCCAGATAAATGGCGGCGAGCCGTTCTTGAAGGTCGCGATCGTTACGACCGTGATAGGCGAGGTAGAATCGGCTACCCGGTGTCTCCGTCAACGGATTGCCGAGAGTCGGCGGATCGGCTTCCAATATTCCGAGTGCCACTCGATAACGCTCGTATTCCGCCGCATACGGTTCTCCGCCTTCGGGAATGATCGGCAGCCGTAGATCGCGCCGCAGGCGGATTCCCGCCGGGCCGCCCTTCTCCAGAGCGCGGTCATAGGCCCGCGCGGCACCGCCGAGATTCCCTTGCGCTGCCAACGCATTGCCACGATTGAGGTCCGGGAGATACCAATCGGGTCGGGCCGCCGCCGCCGTCTCGTAGTCCCAGACAGCCGTCGCATAATCCCGGGTTTCGTTCCGCAGATTGCCGCTCTTCACCGGTATTGCCGCGTCGGTGGGGTCCAGCTCAAAAGCCCGGCCGTAGGCTATTAGTGCTTCTTCGGTGCGCCCGGATTTTCGCAATAAATCACCGAGCGCGACGACCGGGGCGCTCCACCCGGGTTCGGCCGCAGCGCATTGTGCGAACAGGGACAGCGCCGCCGCCGCATCTTCTCCTTCGGTCCGCCGCGCTTCCTCGAACAAAGCGGCCGCGGCGGCGCTTGCGGGTGGGTCATCACTCATGGGTTGGTTTTCATCTCATTCGCCCTCTACATATGAAGTAAGCAAAATTTGATGCGCTTCGCTAATGTATTCGATAAAGTCAGCGGCTCTCGGGCTCCATCGCCCGAGCGGCCGAATCCGACATAAGCTAGAAAGGCACAGACACATGACGAACGTCGCCACCCTTTCCGGATCGGAGATTTCGGTTGAGGAAATGGTCCGGGGAATAGCCAAGGACGCACAGGCCGCGAGCCATGCGCTCGGCCTCGTCGAGAGCGAGACCCGGAGTGATGCCCTCCGCCAAGGCGCCGCGGCCATTCGTGAGAGGATGCCCGACATTCTTACCGCCAATACCAAGGACATGGCGTTCGGCCACGAGAAGGGCCTGTCAGACGCCATGCTCGACCGGCTATTGCTGACCGAGGAGCGAATTGAAGCAATGGCGGCTGGACTGGAAAGCATCGCTGAGCTGCCGGAACCGCTCGGCCGGATCATCGACGAGCGCGAACGGCCCAACGGATTGAAAATCGCGCGAGTCAGCGTGCCGCTCGGCGTCATTGGAATCATCTACGAGTCCCGCCCCAATGTGACCGCTGATGCAGGCGCGCTTTGCCTTAAATCCGGCAATGCCGCGATCTTACGCGGTGGCTCGGAAAGCCTGCACTCGTCCAGCGCCATCGCCGCCTGTCTGCAGGAAGGTCTGCGGCGCGCCGGATTGCCGGAAGGCGCGGTTCAAACCATCCCGACCCGAGACCGGGCAGCGGTGGGCGCGATGTTGCGGCAATCGGACCTGATCGACTTTATCGTGCCACGCGGCGGACGGTCCCTGATCGAACGGGTGATGGAAGAGTCCCGCATCCCCGTCATCGCGCATCTGGACGGCAATTGTCATGTCTACATCCATGACAGCGCCGATCACGCCATGGCGCGGGAGATCGTCATGAACGCGAAAATGCGCCGCACGGGAATTTGCGGAGCGGCCGAATCCATGGTGATCGACCGAGACATCGCCGAGCGATTGTTGCCGGATATCGTCGGTGACCTGTCAGCAGCGGGATGCGAAGTGCGCGGTGATGAGACGGCGCGGAAGACGGATGCCCGGATCGTCCCGGCCAGCGACGACGACTGGGATACGGAATATCTCGATAAGATTATTTCCGTGCGCGTCGTCGACGGACCCGA
>CAXAGK010000189.1:0-7123 GCA_963968305.1 uncultured Rickettsiales bacterium
GTCTAATCCATCCATAGCCATGGCAATTCGAACAGCCCTGGTGCGAGACATATGGAGACGGCCTTTCCAGCCCCACGAGACGATGCCGAACGGACGGCACGGCTCAGACTCAATAGAACCCGGAACATCGGTCCGGTCACTTTCCGCAAATTGCTGCCACAATTTGGCACCCCGTGCGCAGCCTTAGACGCTTTGCCGGAATTGGCCCAGCGCGGCGGCCCGCGTGAATTCAAACCATTTCTTGCGGCGCGCGACGAAACCGAGCTTTCTGACCTCGTGGCTCTGGGCGGACAGGCATTGCACATCGGTGCCACGGATTATCCAGAGCTTCTGATCGTGGCGGAAGACGCGCCGCCCGTCTTGATGTCACTTGGCGATGTATCGCTCTTGCAACGCTCCGCAATCGGCATTGTCGGCGCACGCAACGCCTCCGCTAATGGTCGAACGCTCGCGCCCACCTTTGCTGACAAACTTTCTAGTGCGGGATACGTCATCGTCTCCAGAATGGCGCGCGGCATCGATACCGCCGCCCATATCGGCGCTCTCAACGGCGGCACCATTGCCGTGGTGGCCGGCGGTGTCGACATCATTTACCCCCGCGAGAATAGCGACCTCTATCACCGAATTTTAGACGGTGGGCTGGTCGTGTCCGAAATGCCAAGCGGCACCAAACCCCAGGGGTGGCATTTACCGCGCCGCAATCGGATTATCTCCGGCCTGTCTCTCGGTGTGGTCGTGGTCGAGGCCGCCGAACGTTCCGGCTCTCTGACGACCGCGCGCTTCGCCGCGGAACAGGGCCGCGATGTCCTTGCCGTGCCGGGCTCGCCTCTAGACCCCAGAACACATGGGACTGGAAGGTTGATCCGCGATGGTGCCACTCTCGTGATGTCGACCGATCACATTCTCGAAGCGCTTTAGCGCCTCCAGCCGATCATCCCGCCGTCACCAATTGATGTCCCGCATGACCACGAGCCAGAACCGAATCAGAACGTCAATTCAACAGCAATTCATGCCCCGGTTCTTGAGTTGATGAGCTATACGCCGACCCCCATCGACGACATTGTCCGGCTGTGCGACACACCACCCGCCGTCATCCGTGCGGCCCTATTGGAGTTGGAGATAGCGGGCCGAATTCATTGCTTGTCGGGGAATTTCGTTAGCCTTCGCCGGGAGGGATAGATGCCTCTCCTCGCGAAAAATTTGACCGCGCGTCTCGTCACCGGAGTTGACGAATGGGCTGAGCAATGTCAATTCGTAGCCTGCCGATGGTAGCGAGAGGCCTGCGACCAGCGGCATGAGAAAGTTTGGCGACAGGCAGAAACAAAGAGATTTGGCCGCCCATCCATGACAGTTGTCGTAGTTGAATCGCCTGCCAAGGCGAAGACCATCAATAAGTATCTTGGTTCCGATTATCACGTACTCGCGAGCTATGGACACGTGCGTGACTTGCCGTCGAAGGACGGCTCGGTGCGTCCCGATGACGATTTCGATATGTCGTGGGAGGTGGACGGGAAGGCTAAGAAACGCATCGATGATATCGCTAAAGCCCTGAAAGGCGACGATACGCTGATCCTGGCGACCGATCCGGATCGCGAGGGAGAGGCCATTTCCTGGCACGTCGAGGAAGTTCTGCGAGAGCGCAAGGCCTTGAAAGGCGTCAACGTCAGCCGGGTCGTCTTCCACGAGATCACCAAGGACGCGATCCTGGAAGCGATGAAACAGCCGCGCGCCATCAACCAGGAATTGGTCGATGCGTATCTCGCGCGCCGCGCACTCGATTATCTAGTCGGTTTCACGTTGTCGCCGGTGCTCTGGCGGAAACTGCCGGGCTCGCGCTCGGCGGGACGGGTGCAATCGGTCGCTTTGCGATTGATCTGCGAGCGCGAAGCGGAAATCGAAATCTTCAAACCGCAAGAGTACTGGTCGGTCATCGGCCAGTTCGACACGGCGAAAGGCATTCCTTTCCCCGCGCGGTTGACGCATCTCAATGGTGAGCGTCTTGATCGTCTGGGCATCAAGTCCGAAGCCGAGTCGAATGCTGCTAAGCAAACGATCAAATCGAGCCAGTTCACCGTCTCCTCCGTTGAGAAGAAGACGGTACGCCGCAATCCGGCCACGCCGTTCACCACATCGACATTGCAGCAAGAAGCCAGCAGGAAGCTGCGCTTCGGCGCCAGCCGGACAATGCAGGTCGCGCAAAAGCTCTATGAAGGTTTCGATATCGGTGGGGAGACCGTCGGCCTCATCACCTATATGCGGACGGACAGCGTCATCCTCAGCGGCGACGCCATTGGCGGCTGCCGCCGTCTCATCGAGGCGGATTTTGGAAACAACTATCTCCCCGAAAAGCCGCGCGTCTATCGCACTAAGGCGAAGAATGCGCAGGAAGCCCATGAGGCGATCCGCCCGACGGACCTGTTCCGCCGCCCGGCCGATATCAAACCGTATCTGGATGAGGAACAATTCAAGCTCTACGAGCTGATCTGGAAGCGGACTTTAGCATCCCAAATGGAGAGCGCGATCTTCGATCAAGTCGCCGCCGACCTTGAATCCGCCGATAAGAAAACCGTATTACGCGCCAACGGCTCCGTCCTCAAATTCGATGGTTTCCTGAAGCTCTATCAAGAAGGCCAAGACGATAAACCGGAAGACGATTCTGGTGACCGTCGCTTGCCGGAAATGATCGAAGGCGAAGAACCCAACCTCAAATCCGTCGAGACTGATCAACACTTCACGCAGCCACCGCCGCGCTACGGCGAAGCGAGCCTAGTGAAGAAGATGGAAGAGCTCGGCATCGGCCGCCCCTCGACCTATGCCTCGATCATCAAGGTCCTGCAGGACCGCAACTACGTCATACTGGAACGCCGCCAGTTCATCCCGGAAGACCGGGGTCGGTTGGTGACGACTTTCCTCACTTGTTTCTTCGAACGCTATATCGAATACGGATTTACGGCTTCCCTGGAAGAACAGCTCGACGATATTTCCGATGGTCGCCTGGATTGGAAGAAAGTTTTGCGCGATTTCTGGCAAGCCTTTTCGAAATCGACAGAAGAAACCGCGTCGCTCAAATTTTCGGAGGTACTCGACGCCCTCGACGAAGACCTGGGCCCACATTTCTTCCCAGCAGGCGAAGACGGCGACGCTGGCGCGGCGCGCCTATGTCCTGTTTGCAAGGAAGGCCGTCTGTCGTTGAAGCTCGGCCGTTTCGGCGCCTTCGTCGGATGCGGTAATTATCCGGAATGCAAATACACCCGCCAGCTCGCGGTGGGCGCCAATGCCGAGGACGAGAGCGATACGCTACTGGCCATGGGCCCGGTCGTACTGGGAACTGACCCGGAAACCGGTCTCGATGTGAGCCTGCGAAAAGGGCCTTACGGCCCCTATATTCAGCTCGGAGAAGCCATCCCGGCAGACAAGGAAAAGAAACAGAAGGCCGTCAAACCCAAGCGCGCATCTTTGCCGAAGGGCATGCCACCTGCGGATATCACACTGGAAATCGCCCTGCGGCTGCTCTCACTGCCGCGCGACGTCGGCGCGCATCCCGAGACCAGCGAAATGATTTCCGCTGGCATCGGACGCTATGGCCCCTATCTGCGCCATCAGAAAAAATACACCTCGCTCCCGACAGAAGACGACGTGCTATCGATCGGTTTGAACAGAGCGGTCACCATCTTGGCGGAAGCCAAACCGTCGGGCGGCCGGGAAGTCGGGACACATCCGGACGATGGTAAAGCGATCAAGGTTCAAAAGGGACGGTTCGGTCCCTACGTAAAACACGGTAAGACCAATGCGACGCTGCCCCGTGATCTCGAAATGGACGATATCACCTTGGAGCAGGCTCTTGCGCTGATAGCGGCTAAGATAGCCAAGACCGGCGCCAAAGCAGCCAAGCCGAAGGCTGAGCCAAAACCGAAAGCTAAGGCAAAAGCCAAACCGAAGGCGAAGAAGAAAGCGGCCGCCAAAGCGAAAAGCAAAACACCGAAGAAAGCAGCCGCTGACGATTCCACGCCGGATGGCGCGTTGACGGACGCCTGACCTCTTGGCGCGCCGCCCTAAACACTCGCAGGAACGTCCCACCAAGCAGCAAATCCTCGACCATATCGAGGGATCAACCGGCCGGATCGGCAAGCGGGAAATTGCCCGTGCCTTTCAACTACACGGAAGCGACAAGGTGTGGCTTAAGGCCATACTCAAGGAATTAGAGAGCGATGGACTGCTGGAACGCCAACGTGGCCGCAAGGTGACGCGCGCCGGACGCCTGCCGGAGGTAACCGTCATCCGGGTCGATCATATCGACGAGGACGGCGAGGTTGTCGCTTTCCCCGCTTCTTGGCCGGACGAAAACATTCCGGCGCCGAAAATTTATCTCGCCCCCAGTAAAGACCGCAAACTAGCGCCCGCTGTCGGCGACCGCGTGCTCGCTCGCCTGCAACACACTGGTGATTCGATATACGAAGGTCGACCTATCCGCGTGTTGGGCCCGGCCGAGCGTTCTCTCCTCGGTGTCTTCGAGCGTGATGAGAAAGAGCGTGGCCGGCTTATCCCAACGGACCGGCGCCACAAATACCCCTATTCCATCGCCCTCGACCACGAAGGCGGTGCGGAGCCCGGTGAATACGTTGTCGCGGAATCCATTCCGGGCGGTGGCCGGGACCAACGCGCACGTATCTTGGAGCGGATCGGCTCCTCCGAAGACCCTAAATCAATCAGCCTCGTCGCCATTCACACCCATGGTCTGCCCGTAGAATTCCCACCCCGAGCCCTGGAACAAGCGGAGCGCGCGACCCCGGTCGCGTTGGATGGCCGCGACGACCTGCGAGCCTTGCCCCTTGTCACCATAGATGGCGCTGACGCACGCGATTTCGACGACGCCGTATTCGCGGTACCGGACGAAGACCCGAAGAACGAAGACGGTTGGCGCATTGTCGTTGCGATCGCGGATGTCGCCTGGTATGTGCGCCACGGCGATCCTTTGGACAAAGCGGCCCGAGAGCGGGGGAATTCGGCTTACTTTCCCGATCGCGTCGTCCCGATGCTGCCGGAGAAACTCTCAAACAATTTATGTTCCTTGCGGCCGGGCGAAGATCGCGCTTGTCTCGCCGTCGATATGCGGATTGACGCACACGGCCAACTCCTCGGCCACACCTTTCAGAGGGGCTTGATGCGCTCAGCGGCCCGCCTGACTTATGAACAAGTACAGAGTGCCCGCGACGGTCAGCCCGATGACAAGACCGGTCCATTGCTGAAAACCATCATCGAACCACTTTACGGTGCCTTCGCCGCCTTGGCGCGGGCCAGAGACAACCGGGGTACACTCGACCTCGACATTCCCGAACGGCAGGTAATTCTGAGCGAAGAGGGCTGGATCGACAAAATCCTGCCCCGAACCCGTCTCGACAGCCACCGCCTTATCGAGGAATTCATGATTGCTGCTAATGTCGCGGCGGCGGATGCATTGCAATCACGGAAAATGCCGGTGATGTACCGCATTCACGAACCACCCAGCATGGGTAATATCGAGACGCTCCGCGAGGCGCTCGGAGCGTTGGGGTTCAAATTAGCGCGGGCCGGGACGCTACGCCCCCATCATTTCGCGGATCTACTGGAGAAGGCGGCGGGGACCGACAAGCTGCAAATTGTCAGCGACCTCATCCTTCGAGCCCAATCGAAAGCCGTCTACAGTCCGGAAGACAACGGACATTTCGGCCTCGCACTTCGGCGATATTGTCATTTCACTTCACCTATCCGGCGCTATGCAGACCTATTGGTCCATCGCACCCTCATTCGGGCGTTTAATTTGGCCGAAGGCGGCCTGCCGACGGAAGCGGATGAGAGCTTCACCGAAATCGGCGAGCAAATATCCTCGACCGAGCGTCGCGCCTCTGCCGCCGAGCGGGACGCGCTGGATCGGTTCACATCGGCCTTCCTCGCGGATCGAATCGGCAGCGTATTCACGGCCCGTATCAGTGGCGTGACGCGGTTCGGTCTCTTCATCTGCCTCGACGAGACCCGCGCCGACGGCTTCGTGCCGATCCGCACCTTGCCGTGGGACAGATATCAGCATGATGAAACGCATCATTGCCTCAAAGGAGATGCTACGGGGCTCACTTTCACCATGGGCCAACGGGTAAAGGCCGAATTGCTCGAGGCGGAGCCGCGGACCGGTAGCTTGGTGTTCGAACTTGCGGACATAGGTCAGGTATCTGGCAAGCGTGCACCGAAAGGTGGGCGACAGAAACGACCAGGGCGGCAAAATAGTCGGCGGCGGCGATAGCCGTAGGTTGGACTCAAAGTCACCTGCAATTAATGTGGTTCGGCGATTGAAGGATATCGGTACCTCCCGCATGCAACGACTCATTCACCCCATCAAACGATTGATGCGCAGGACGGCCGCAATCTGGCTACCCGTGATGCTAATGGGTGTCGCATCAGGATGTACGACAGCGGTTGTCGCCCATGACAGTAACCAGTTCGACGCCGCGAAGGCGAAGATAGTCTTGGACGCCGGATTCAGCTTTATTCAGGACGTCTACATCGACAAACCGGATATCGCCGATCTCACCCTCACAGGGTTGAATGGTTTGCGGCGCATTGAACCCGCTTTGGCCGTCATCCGCTCGCCAAAAGGCGAGCAAGTATCTTTATTTGTTGATGGCAAATCCGAGGCGACTGCCAAGTTGGAGGCGACTGACGATGCCGTCGCATGGGCACGAACGGCGACCCGCTTAATCGAAGCCGGTCGAAATTCTTCGCGCATTCTTAAAAATGCCACTGCTGAGGAAATTTATGCGGTGATTTTTGAGAACATGGCCCATCAGCTCGATAAATATACACGCTATTCCACTGCCGAGGCCGCACGTGAAGAACGAGCACAACGGGACGGTTTCGGTGGAATTGGAGCCTCCATTGAGACCCATGCCGACGGCGCATTGATCAGCGCAGTCAAGTCAGATCAACCGGCCAACATCGCAGGTTTACAAGTTGGCGACCGCATCCTTGCTGTTGCCGGCCAGTCGATTGCGGGGTTGGCGCACCGTCGTGTCATCGGTTTGTTGCGTGGACCCGTCAAAACCAATGTGCAACTCACGATCAGACGCGATGCGCGGGACGAGCCCTTCACCGT
>CAXAGK010000190.1:0-7116 GCA_963968305.1 uncultured Rickettsiales bacterium
GCGCCCGACGCATCCAATCCCGCAGTCGGACTGTCTTGGCGGAGCGAAAAACTGCACTTAGATCTCCAACCTTGGGATCTGAAGCGATACCGGCTTGAGGCGTTCGGCGCCCAAAAGATGCGTTATCGCGGCCAAGCGGAAGAGGGTGATTTTACCGCCAATACCACCGGCATCGAAGGTGTCGCGGTGATCGGCGATTCGGGAACGTTAGCCGCGCTATCCTTGGTGTTGAAGGATGTCCAAATTACTGAGGCGGATCAGGGAACCCTGCTAAAGACAAACCGTGTCTTGGCGGATATCGTCCGACCTGACCATCCGCCGATCGCGCACACCGAACCGGCTCTCGAAATTAGCGTCGCGGCAGAGCAAATTGCGTTGGCGGCGCTACACGCCCCGATCCTCGGCGACACCATCGGCAGTATCAAAGCCAAGGCGGTTTTTCTCGGCCCGCTTAATGGTGACACCGTTTTCGACGCGATTTCAGAATGGCGCCGCTCGGGCGGAACCCTTGAAGTTCATTGGCTAAATATGATTTGGGGCGCGCTCGATCTGCGGGCCAACGGCACCATGGCGCTCGATACCCGGATGCGGCCGCTTGGCGCGTTGACCGCCGACATTCGCGGCTACGAGGAAACTCTGGAGGCACTGGCCGAAGCTAATCTACTCCGCCGGGACATCCTGCCAGCATCTCGTGTCACACTGAACTTATTGGCAAAGACTTCGCCGAGTGACGGGCGACGTGTCCTAACGGTCCCGATAACCGCGCAAGAAGGTGCCTTTTTTCTCGGGCCCATCAAGCTCGCGGATTTGCCGCCGCTGCTCACTCAGTCTTCGGCTCGTCCTTCTGCTCGGCAGGATTGAAGCTTCCCGCCTGACGCATATCCACGACCCCTTGGCGAATTTCGCGGGTCCGCTCGAACCAATCGTAAAGCTTATCGCCCTCACCCCACCGAATAGCGCGCTGTAATGCTGTTAAATCCTCGGTGAAACGGCCCAGCATTTCCAAGACGGTCTCTCGGTTGTTCAGAAAAATATCGCGCCACATCTCCGGCGGCGATGCCGCGATGCGCGTGAAATCCCGGAACCCACCGGCCGAATAACGGATGACTTCCCGAGTCCGCACCACATCACTGTCCTCGGCCGCTTCACGAATCAGCTGAGTTTCTAAATCACTGGCGGTGCCGACAATCGTGTACGCGATTAAATGCGGCAAATGCGAGGTGATGGCCAAAACCCGATCGTGGTGATGTGGGTCCATGATCTCGATCATGCTGCCGGCGCGCCGCCAAAATTCCGCGATCTTCTCGATCGCCACCTCATCAGTCCCGGGCGGCGGCGTCAGAATGCAATAACGATCCTCGAACAACTCAGCGAAACCGGCGTCGGGACCCGACTGTTCGGTGCCGGCGACCGGATGCCCTGGCACCAAATGCACACCCGCTGGCATATGCGGCCCCACATCGCGGACCACGGCCTGTTTGACCGATCCGACATCCGTCACGATGGCCCCTTGTCGCAAGCCCGGCGCCATCGCTTTGGCCAAATCACCATAGGTGCCGACCGGCGAGCACAAGACCACGAGGTCCGCACCCTCGACCGCTTCCAAGGCAGTCTCATGCGCGCTGTCGAGAAAACCGAGTTCGTACGCGCGGTCGCGTGTCTCCTTGCTGCGGGTGGAGCCGGCAACATGCCCAGCTAGACCTTCGCGTTTCGCGACAAGCGCCAGGGAAGAGCCAAGCAAGCCGAGGCCGATCAGCGCCATGCGCTCGAAAAGGGGTTCGGATTGGCTCATGCTAATTTCCGATGCTCGGCCAAGCCGTCGATGAAGGCCTTCAATTCCGATTCAAGGCCGATGGTAACGCGCAAACCATCGGGCAATCCGTAGCCGCCCATCATCCGGGTGATGACGCCACGGCTCAACAGATGATCGTAGGCTGATTGCGCGCGCGCCACTTCTCCAAATTGGACCAAGACAAAATTGCCGACGGAGGGGGCGACTTCCAATCCAAGATCCTGAAGCTCCGCCGTGAAGCGCGGCAGCCATTCATCGTTATGGGCGACGGCGGCGTCCGTGTGCGAGAGATCGCCCACCGCCGCAATTCCCGCGGCCTGCGCCGGACTGGTCACATTGAAGGGGTTCCGCACCCGGTTCAGCACATCGGCGACATGCGCTGGACAATAAGCCCATCCGAGGCGAATAGCGGCCAGGCCGAACACTTTGGAATAGGTTCGCGTCATGACGACATTTTCGAACTGGTCGACTAATTCCGCGCCCGACACATAATCGTTTCGGCTGACATATTCCGCATAGGCCGCATCGATCACCAGCAGGACATGGCTCGGCAACGCGGCATGCAAACGCCTCAGTTCATCCATCGAAACGTAGCTGCCAGTCGGATTGTTTGGATTCGCGAGGAACACCATCTTCGTGCGTTTGGTCACGCATGCCAGCAGCTTATCCATATCCGCTGTCAAATTAGTTTCCGGCGCGGCGACCGGCGTCGCACCCACCGACCGCGCATTGATCGGATACATGAGAAATCCGTGTTCCGTGTAGAGCACTTCGTCACCAACACCGGCATAGGCGCTGATCATCAGCGAAATCACTTCGTCGGAACCGGCACCACATACAATGCGCGCCGGATCGAGCCCAAATCGCTCCCCAATAGCGGCCCGCAGTTCCCCAGCACCACCATCGGGATAAAGATGTAATTTCCCAGATTCTTTCTGATAAGCCTTGATCGCCCGTGGACTGGCGCCCAACGGGCACTCGTTCGACGCAAGAACAACGACCTTATCGACGCCCTCGACCGTATGGAGACCGCCCACATAGGGCTGGACGTCCATGATCCCAGGCTTCGGTATCGGATTCGTCATTCCTCAATCTCCCTTGTCGGCGCCCTGGGTTTCAGGATCGCCCATTGGCGTTGCATAACTTCCGATGACCGTCATACGTTCAATCGTGTCGCGGGCGGCCAGCATCTGCAGGCGCATATCATCGGATGCGACGAAACCTTCGACTTCCACATAACAAAGGCTCGCACCGGCGGCACTCGGCGCCAGTAATGTCGGTCGCAAACTCGCCACCGTCAGGATCTCCGAGAGACCGGACCGGCTGAGATCACCGCCCGTCTCAAGCACCATCGCCGTCCGATCATCGCCGGTCTCTTCCGATGTCATGCGGCCGATCGCCAAGGCATCGGGCGCATCGCCGGAACCGCCCCGCGCATTCCCACGCCCGAAGAACGGCAGACGGTAAAGAATTCGCGGCGCATTCTGCGCACAGAGGTTTGGCCACCAGGTACCGGGCTCATCTTCCGTCGGGCACGGCACTACCGCCAAGGCAGCCGCACCGTCGAAAACTTGGGAGATCGCATCCCGGGCACTCGGATGCGCGGTCATCGGCGTCCGGCTACCGAACTGATCACGCGCCAGATCCCAATAACCCTGGTCGTCTCCGGCGGCATAGACGGCAATCGCGTAATCCGGCATTTCCATCAGCACCAGCGACGAGATGATCTCTCGCCAAATCCGCAGCACCGCGCCGGCCGGAAACGCACCGACATGACGCGCCACCAGTTCGCGCATCAGCGCGGCCTCACGCCCAGGGCGGACCTTGTCCAAGCCGTCGCGTTTCTTAATCTCGGCAATCTCACCCGCCAACCCGCCGCGCTGCTGTATCAGCGTATGCACCTGCCGGTCGATGGCATCAATCTCTTGCCGGAGTTCGTCCAATGATCTTGGGGTGGCGTTCATTCAATCCTACCCTGTCCCGAAAAGCGGCACACTTGTAAGGCTTTAACCGCTATAAATCAAAGAAAACGTTGATCGTAAGCTCAAAGCATCGCACTCGGTCGCGACAAGTTTCGTGGCTGAACTCAGGCACCGCTCCACCTTCACTTATGTGCCTGCCGTCCGGCACCGCGCGGGTTAGCCGTTGGCCGTAACCGCGCGCTTGCGCCGCTGGACCCGCGCCGCACCCAAGCCGGCCGCGGCAAACGTCACCAGGAACGGTACCAGAGCGATGTTCAAGAAACTCAGACGATTGCGCAGACTATCGATATCCTTGCGCAGATCATGCCGTACCTGACGCAACGCTTTTCGCGTGACCAGCAACTCATCGGTGAACTTCTGCACTTCCACCTTTTGCTCTTCGGTCAGGGCCTTCGGCGCGTCGGCGCCCTCTCCCGGTCGGGGACCCCCTTGTAAAGTCAGAAGTTTTTTCTCGGTCTCCTCAAGCTGGCGCATCAGCCTTTGTTCTTCGGATTTGAATTGCTCTTGCGCGGCTTCCTGCATTTCTTCGATTTTCGTGAACGGGCGATGAGCGGAGCCTCGGCTTCGCAAACCGATCAGATCGCTGGACCCGGAAAGGTTTTCAACAGCATTCAGAACGAAGTCGCCGTTATTGGCGACGGGAGTCGTGAAACGCCGACCGTAGAATTGGCGCATCTGCACCCAAAACGCGTTCGAGAGCATATCCGTATCGGCAACGACGATCAGGTTGAGCGGTTCCTGGGATGCGGCGACATGCGGCTTCGGTTTAACCTTTTCTTCCTCAGCCTTGTCCTGCAAGGCTTTTTCGTCGGCGGGCTTGCCGCTATCACTTGCAGGTTCTTCCTTCTTCGCCGACTCCGGTTCTTTCGGAGCTCCATCGGGGAAGGCGGATTTCACGGACCCTGTCAGCCGCATGGCGAGGACTTGTTTCTCGCCGCTGGCTTTGAAACGCTCGACCATGCCGCGGATATCGGGCCGTTGACCCGAAATGTTCTTCACATCGACCAACTGCGAATCCGTGGTCGTCCACAAGAGCGGCTCGCCCTTGAGCGGTGCGCCGTCCTTCAGACTGATTGCCCCGGCACTCGCAAGATTCAAACGATTGAGGTTTGAGGTCACGAGGTCGGTGCTGGAAATACTGTCCGCGCCAAGCTGCAGCCATGTGACATAAGGTGCGGGGACGATTTGCTGCTCCGACCCGGCATTCACGAGCCGCGCCAGGCTCATGTCGGCGGCCAGCTTGTTCTCCGTGATGGACACACCCCAAGCATCGAACAGTTTTTTCAGATTAGAGGATTCGGGCACCGCGCCCACCGCGAAGCGCCGGCTGGCCGCACCTTCATTAAAGGGATCGACGAAGATCACGGCCTTGCCGCCCCGCATAAAATACTGATCGATAGCGTAAAGCTCTTGATCGTTTAGATGTGCCGCATGGGCCAGGATCAACAGATCGACGTCCTCGCCCAGCTGCTCCGGCAATACCAATTGCCGAACCGCAAAATTGCCCTGCATCTGTGTGATCACGGCCCAAGGTTCCGTCGGCGCGCCACGCATCCGCGCGGTCATATCGCCGAACATTGGCGCGCTGGTCCATACGCCGATCCGCGCCGCGTCCGGATTTTGCAACTTGGAGACCATGCGAGCCAAGTCGTATTCCAGGAATCGATCGCGATCGATCTGGAACATCGGAATAACGCCCTTGGCGTCACCCGCCTCTCCGATCATGCCGAAATAGACTTTCTCTCCACTTTCATCGAGCGGAATACCCTGAAGGCCCGCTTCAACCGCGGTATCTTCGATTTCGGAAAACGGCTCGGGATCCTGTTCGACAATATTGAGATTCCCAGCCGACACCGACGCGAACTCTTTCAGCATGTCGCGCACGCGGCTTGCGTGCAGACCGAAAGGTGGCGCCGCTTCACCCAACTGGCGCGAATAATAGAGCTTCAGCGTCACCGGGCGATTGAGGGATTTCAATATATTACGGGTCCCCGCCGACAAAGTGAATAACTTGTCCTGGGTCAGATCGACCCGTGCGCCGGTAAGCGACGAGGCCCCAAAATTCAAGGCGATGAAGAGTACGATGGCCGCCACGCCAATTGCTATGGCGCCGCCGCGATTATTGATTATACCGGTTATCATGCCGCGCCCTCCCTAACTACTGGCTTTCGACCGTTCGACGGCCACACCGTTGAGAAACAAAAACAAAGCGATCACGGAGAAGAAATAGAACACGTCCCGTAGGTCGAGCTTGCCTTGTGCGATTGCCGAGTAGTGATCCGTAAAGCTAAGCGAGCGGACGAAATCGATCAATCCTCCAGGTGCCCATTCGGTCAATCCATTGATAACGACCGAGGTGCCGGTTGCGATGAATAGGAAACACAATGCCGCAGACACGACAAACGCAATGACCTGGTTTTTTGTAAGGGCGGAGACGAACGATCCAACGGCGAGAAATCCACCAGCCATCAGGAAGCTACCGAAATATCCAGCAACGATCACGCCGTTGTCGGGCTCACCCAGATAATTGACGGTAATCCAAATTGGGAAGGTCAGCGCCAACGCTACGCCGGCAAAACACCATGCAGCGAGAAACTTACCCATTACCGCCTGGCCCAAGGTCACCGGCAGAGTCATCAGCAATTCGATCGTACCGTTGCGGCGTTCCTCCGCCCACAGGCGCATCGAAAGCGCCGGGATCAGGATCAGATAGAGCCAGCTGTGAAAATTGAAGAACGATCGGAGACTAGCTTGCTCGCTCTCGAAGAAACCACCGGCGAAGAAAGTCAGCGCACCAGAAAGCGCCAGAAAAATGACAATAAAGACATACGCGAGAGGGGTTGCGAAATACCCGGCCATCTCGCGCCGAAAGATGATCATCGTGTTCTGCATCTCTTACCCCGTCGCCGTAATTTGGCGGAAAACATCGTCGAGCCGGCCACGCTCTACATGTAATTCATCGACCGCGATAGCTTTCTCCCGCAAGGCGGCGCCAACGGCGTCGATAATTACGGCGCCGGTCTCCGGGCGTATCCGGAGCCGGTTCTCGCCAAGCGTCTCAATTTCGGAAATACCAGCCACACCTTCCAAGGCCGAGCGAACGGCGGATGTTTCGCTGGCACGTATCGTCACCGCATTATGATTGGGCGCCTTGCTCAACAGGTCTTCCGGCGTGCTGTCGGCGACGATCCGCCCTTTGGCGATGATCACTGCCCGGCTGCACACAGCTTCGACTTCTTCCAGAATATGCGTCGAGACGACGATGGCCTTGTCGCCGGCCATCCCTCGGATCAATTCGCGGACTTCGTATTTTTGGTTTGGATCGAGACCGTCGGTCGGCTC
>CAXAGK010000191.1:0-7092 GCA_963968305.1 uncultured Rickettsiales bacterium
GCGCCATATTTCCCACCGCTAGTCGTAAAGCAGCACAGAATGATCGAAGTGACTGGTACGGAGGAGCGCGTATTGGTCAACGGGCTCGAGGGCCCGCTTGAACAGGCCGTGCGAAACCTGCTGCAAAACGCGCTTTAGTTTTCTTATCCGCAAACGACGGTGACGATCGACATCGGCGCGGATAGATCGGTTGGTGTTATCAACCGTGGTGATCCGGTTCCGGACGACATGCAGGATAAAATTTTCGAAAGGTTGCTCCGCGCCGACCGAAAAGTGTCCGGATCGGGTCTCGGCCTTTCCATCGTCAAACGGGTCGTCGATGCCCATCACGGCACGATAGGCGTCAGGCGGACCGATGACGGCGGGACCGAGTTCCAAATTCACTTTCCGGAATGCGCACCCGCCGATTAATCGTTCTATTCGGCCGCCGGTCGTGCGCCTTGCACCGGTTTACCGTAGGTCATCTTGTCTTCGAAGCTAGGCACGATCAGTCGATCCGTAAGGTCGTTTACGTCTTCGCAGGCGGTAAACTGTTCGACGGCGCTGACGATCCCGTCTAAATCGATATCCGGATCCACCGTTTCGCATAGCGCGCGGGCTTTTTCCAAGACGCCGTCGGTCGACAAGGGGTGCACCGGCGTGCCTCGGCTGTCGAGGACTTCGGCGCTGCGGGTCGAGCCGTCCTGCATGTGAAGGTCCACACGGTTCGGCATTTTCGCCGGCACCAACGCGTCTAAATCAGTCGCGTGCTGAGCTTCCACCCGGTCGACAATATCCAAAATACGCGTGTCGTTGTGATGGTCCTCGCCGAATGCGTCGTAGCGCGTCGGGCCATAGGCGAGCGTCGCGCCCACGATATAGGGCATGCTGTATTGCGCTGCCATTACCGAGTCCGGACGCTTCATTTGGTGCGAGACAATCGCCGTTTGCGGAGAATGAACCGTGATCTTCTCGATGGCTGATGGATCGACGGTAAAACCGTCCGTCACATCGTCCAGCGCATCGATCAGTGAATGGAATTTACGGCAGCAGGAATACGGCTTGATCGAAATGTTGTGAACTTCCAATGCTTCGTTTTCGCTCTTGGACAGCAGTTCGGGTTTCGGCTCGATGCCGAATAAATGTAAGAACCCGAGTTCGCCCTCGATCGCCTTCATCGGTCCTTCAAGGCCGAGATTCGCGAGTTGCGCCGCGGTGACGCCGTTCTGCGCTGGGATGCCGCCATGCATGCGCTTTACCATGGTGCCTTTCGGCTCGAAAGCGAATTGATTGGCGCCGCTGGTCATGGAGAGAACAATGCCCCATGCCTTCGCCATGCCGGCACCGTCTATGCCCAGAAGATGAGCGGCAGCGGCTGCCGCGCCGAAGGGGCCGAAGAGACAGGTTGGGTGTCGGCCGAATTCGATGACCTTAAGTGGATTGGCTGCCATGCCGATCCGCGCCATCGCCTCATAGCCCGCGACGATGGCGATCATGATGTCTTTACCGGGCGCGCCGAGCTCATTTCCGACCGCGAAAGCAGCAGAAATGACAACCGTACCCGGATGGCTCATCGATTTATCGTGAGTGTCGTCCAGCTCGTAACCATGCGCTGACGTGCCGTTGACGAGACCTGCCGTGGACGCGGAAACTCGGCTGCCGCTGCCAATCAGAATAGATTTGCCGCTGCCGTTTTGCCGGCCCCAAGCTGTGAGCATGCGGCCCCAGGGCTGTACGGATCCGCATAGGGTCACGGCCGAATAATCCAGTATAAGTCGTTGTATTTGCACGATATCATCCGCAGATAATCTGTCGAATGTTAAATTTGTGAGCTCTTCCGCGAGCGCCAAAGTGCTAATGGGTGTGTCGGTCATAACGTCCCTCCAGAGCAGCTGTCCCAGTGTTGTCCTGTAAAGATAAGGTGGAGCATTAAATGTGCGTTTCGAGTCGGTGAAACCGTCTTCGGACAGCTACTCTACTGCGATGTGAATGTCGGCAATGCTCGAAATGTTTGAACGCCCCTATAGTTTAACTTTAAAATCAAGCATATAGAGTGTTTATGTTTTAGCGCGCCTGGGCGGCGGCGCATAACGCAAGAAACGGTGAATGATGTACGATTACGATCTCTTCGTTATTGGATCTGGTCCTGGCGGACAGCGTGCTGCAGTACAAGCGGCGAAATTAGGCAAGCGCGTTGCCATCGCCGAAGCTGGCGGTGTCGTCGGTGGCGTTTGCATTGCCAAAGGTACGATACCCAGCAAGACGCTGCGGGAAGCGGCGCTCTATTTGTCCGGTTACAAGGAGCGTAACGTTTACGGCGCCTCCTACTCGGTAAAAGAGAAGATCACCATGGCCGATCTATTACATCGGACCGACTATGTGATCCGGACGGAAATGGATGTCGTCCGCCATCAGTTACTGCGGAACAGCATCGAATTGCATGTGGCGCATGCGAGCTTTGTAGACGCACACACCATTCGCCTCGATTCACCGGGCTCGCAACAACAACAGATCACGGCGGATAAGATCGTCGTCGCGACGGGGACGAACGCGGCGCGCGATACGCATATCCCCTTCGATGGGCAACGAATTTTCACCAGTGACGAAATGCTCGATCTGGAGGATCTGCCGCGCACCATGGCGATCATCGGTGGCGGCGTGATCGGTGTCGAGTTCGCGACGATCTTCGCGATCCTCGGCGTGCGGGTCACCTTGGTCGATGCGCGCCCGCGCCTGTTGGAATTCGTCGATGCGGAAGTGATCGATTCGTTGGTCTATAATATGCGCCGCAATCGGGTGACCCTGCGCATGGCGGAGAAAGTGACGGGATTAGAGACGGCCGAGGACGAACGAGGCCAACACGTTCGCATCAAGCTCAAGAGCGGGAAGCAAATTTACGCCGAGAAGGCGCTTTACAGTATCGGACGTCAGGGGGCGACCGACGGGTTGAATTTAGAAGCCGCCGGGCTCGACGCGGATTCTCGAGGCCGAATTTCCGTCAACGAATTTTTTCAGACCGCTGCCAAGAACATATACGCGGTCGGCGATGTAATTGGCTTTCCTAGTCTCGCCTCAACGTCCAGCGAACAGGGGCGCCTCTCGGCTTGCCATGCATTCGGCGCACCGATGGAGAGCATGCCTGAGCTCTTCCCTTACGGCATTTATGCCATTCCGGAAATTTCGATGGTCGGAAAGGGTGAAGAGGAACTCACCGAAGAAGGCGTCCACTACGAGGTCGGCAAAGCCGAATACCGCGAGATAGCGCGGGGCACGATAATGGGCGATTCTTCGGGCATGTTGAAGCTGATTTTCGATGCGGAATCCCGAAAATTGTTGGGCGTCTGTATCATCGGCGAAGGCGCTAGCGAGCTGATCCATATTGGCCAAGCGGTGCTCGCGATGGGCGGCACCATCGACTACTTCATCAATACAGTCTTCAACTACCCGACCCTGGCGGAATGCTATAAGACGGCCGCCTTCGACGGGGTAAACCGACTGGGCTGATCGTCCCGCGCCGCGCGGGGACAAAAGGAGTTCGTCCGTTGATCCCCGTGACGGAGCATATCTCGATTTCCGAGGATGAATTAGAGGAGCGCTTTGTGCGCGCCTCCGGCCCTGGTGGTCAGAACGTCAATAAAGTGTCGACGGCAGTGCAATTGCGTTTCAACGCGGCGCGCTCACCGAACCTGAACCCGTCGACCTTCTATCGTTTGCGGTCCCTTGCCGGACGGCGAATGACGCAGGACGGCATCATTATTATTTCGGCGGAACGTTTTCGCAGTCAGGAGCGCAACCGCGAGGATGCGCTTGAACGGTTGGTCGAGCTTCTCCGGGAAGCGGCGACACCGCCGCGCCGCCGTCGCCCGACGAAACCGAGCCGCGGTGCCAAAGAGCGCCGCATCGGCGCTAAGAAACGTCGCAGCGCGGTCAAGAAGACGCGCGGCAAGGCACGCGATTTCGATTGATGAGGCATCCGACGACCGCGTGTTATGTCTATGTCTTGGGGGCATCTGGCAAAGGTGGATACCAAACTTACGTCGGCTGGACGACCGACTTGGAGCGCCGCCTTGGCCGACATAACGCAGGTGATGGAGCACGCTCTACCCGGGGCCGGCAGTGGGAGCTCCTCTATGCCGAACGCTACCGGAACCGCCACGATGCCATGAGCCGAGAATGGCACTTGAAACGCGACCGGGCGTTCCGGAAGCGGTTAATGTTCGGGCGGTAGAATTTCCTGCACCACGATGTCGTCGAGCAAATGGTCGCGGCGGATGTCGGCTATATGAGCGCGTTTTTCTTCATTGGTGAGATGCGCGCCAACGCCTTGCGTCAATGCCAAGATGATAGAATTGTCTATCATATCGAGCCAATAGGAGCGGCGGACCAGCTTGCCGTCTTGATCACGGGCAAAAGGGTTGTTCGGGTCGGCGCCGAGATCGGGTTTGTAATAGTCGGGCATTCTGTTATTCGCTCCCAAGTCGTTGCGCGGCCTGGCCGGTAATGACCGGGCGGCCTCGCTGTTTAGCCTGTTTTATGTTTTCGGCGACTGTCTCGTTCGAGGTGGTCGGTGGATAGCGCGGGGGATTTGTGTCGCTGTAACATGTCGGGGCGCATTCTACCGGAAAGTTCCCTTGAGGCATCAAAAACATTGGTGTTGAAATTCGCGATTCGCCGGTCAAATTCGCGACCCGGTGTACGCTCGACAAGAACAGATCGTTCGTCCAACGCGCCAATAAATTTCCGACATTCACGACAAAGGCGCCGGGAACCGGTGGGATGGCTAGCCACTTGCCCGCCGGGTTCATCACCTGCAGGCCGTCATGGGTTTGCGCCAAAATGGTGAGGCTGCCGTAATCCGCATGTGTCGCGACACTCCACTGCGTCTCGTCGCGTCCCTCGGTGTCGATCGGTGGATGGTGCAACAAGCGCATGGTCACGCCGGGATACCGGTGCGCCGCATCGAAATAGTCGAGCGGCAAATCCAAACCGATGGCTATCGCCTGCATAATCCGACGCATGAGACCAAGCCGCAATTCGAGGCAGTTCCGCATAAACTCTTCGAATCCGGAAATGTCCGCCGCATCGGGCCACTGGTTCGCACCCATGAAGCTGGTCGACCATTCCGGATCGCCGAGCTGCATTTCGCGGCACATATCGAAGGTTTCCTTAAAATCCGGCGCGCCTGTGGAAAGCTGCTCTCCGTTGTCATCGGGCAGTGGGTTGTAGCCGCGATTGGCATCGCTGTTCCGTGAATCGGCTTTCATCTTAGCGGTTGGCGATAAAGCGAAGAATTGCCGCGACCATTCGAACGTCTCAGGAATGTGCCTTGCAGGCAATCCATGATGTGACAGATAGAAAAAACCCAAACCGGTACAGGCGTCGTAAATTTGTTGTGCAGTCGCTCGTTTTTCTACCTCTGATCCGCCTTCGGAGAATGCGCTGAAGTCAATAACGGGCAGTCTCTCGACTGTTACCTGTGAGGCTTGAAATCGTCCGGCATCACTTGCGGTCGATGGTCCACGATGGGCGGTGTCGGCCATTGTATTCTCCCTGACAGACGTAATCCTATGCAGGACTGTTGTGTTCGGCAAACCGCCTCCTTGGCCCAGCAAGAGTGGCAGAGTAGCTTGCTTGTCAAAACAGGCACCTTGTTGTTGGCAATTTTAGGAGGATGAAATGGAACTTTACGACGCAATGCGTACGACCTTTGCCGCGCGCGATTACACCGGTGAGGAAATGCCGGACGACGTACTCTATGAGATTTTGGAGAATGCGCGGTTCGCACCCAGTGGCGGTAACCGGCAAGGCAATCGCATCATTGTCGTGCGCGATCAGGAGACCAAGAATGCCTTGAGCGTGCTGAACGAGCCCGCCGCCAAGCGTTATATGGCGCAAATAAATGCGGGTGAGAATCCTTGGAATTCATATGCACCGACGGTTTGCACGCCGGAAGAAATCGAGGCCACGCCGCCTGCATCTTTGCTGACCGAACCGGTTAAGAAATGCTCCGTCGCTTTGGTCTTCATCGTCAACCTTAAGGTGGTTGCATCTATGGATCAGAATTTGGAGCGTGTCGGCATCATTAGCGGCGGCTCGATTTACCCGTTCGTTTGGAATGTCTTAATGGCGGCGCGCCAAGCGGGGTTTGGTGGCACGATCACCACGCTTGCCTGTGCAGAAGAGCAGAAAGTGAAGGACCTACTCGCCATTCCGGAAAACTTCGCAGTTTGCGCAGTGGTACCGCTTGGCAAGCCAATCAAGCAATTGACCAAGCTGAAGCGCTTGCCGGTGGAAGAGATCGCAATGCGTGAGAGTTTCAACGGTGCCGCGTTCAAGGTTTAGCCGATATTTAATGGAATGGTCTGTCGCCTTTTGTCTGGGCGCGGTGCATGCGGCGGCGCGCGGTTTGATCGAAGGCGTCTCTGCGATGCATGACGCAGCGGTTATCCCAAATCAGCACGTCGCCCATTGACCAAATATGCTCGTAGAGAAAGCGCTCCTGTGTCGCGTGTTCCCACAGACGGTCGAGAGTCGTTTCGCTATCCTCGATACTGAGTCCGAGAATGTATGAGTTAAACCGCCGACCCAAATAAAGTGCTTTTCGACCGGTCTCCGGATGAGTGCGGACAAGTGGATGACTCGGGCCGGGGCCCATTGACGGGTCGGAATAGGCCTTGAAATCCTTTCGAAGCACACTGTCGCTTGTGTAGGAGGGATCATGCTTAGACCAGCGTTCCTCGACGATTTCGCGGAGGTCTTCCGGTAAAGCTTCATAGGCGGCATAGAGATCAAGGAAAGATGTGTTGCCTCCTGAATTCGGGAGTTCCTTTGCGTGGAGGAAACTGCCCGCTGGGGGTTTCTCGACGAAACCCGTATCCGAATGCCAGCACGCCTCGCTCGCCCCCAATTGCCCGATTGGTTTGCCGTCTTCGATGACGTTCGAGATAACGTTGATCTCTGGCGGTATATCGGCCTTCTGGCCGGAGCCATGGGAGTATTTCAACAATTGGCTCGGCGGCAGTTCCAGTTCTCCAAAATAACCGGCAAACGTCATCAATTGCGGGTCGTCGAGATTTTGCTCTCGGAACAACAGAACCGGATTGGCATGCCATG
>CAXAGK010000192.1:0-7079 GCA_963968305.1 uncultured Rickettsiales bacterium
AAGGACCATCCGGATCTCACCTATGTCATGGGCATGCAGGAATCCGTCGTCGTCTCCATGGCAGATGGATTTTCGCGGGCGACGGGTCAACTCGTCGCCTGTAATGTCCACGTGGCGCCCGGCCTAGGTAATGCCATGGGCGCGCTCTACAATTGCAAATTCACGGGCACACCGCTCATCATCACGGCAGGTCAGCAAGAGCTGGGGCACGGGCTGACCGAACCCTTGCTTTACGACCCCTTGGTCCCGATGGCGGAGCCATTGGTCAAATGGGCGACGGAAATAACGCGCCTCGAGGACATGCCACGCATCGTGCGCCGCGCTGCCAAGATCGCGATGACACCACCGATGGGCCCCGTCTTTATTTCCCTGCCGGGTGACATTTTGAACAACGAAGCCGGCATCGATCTGAGCACGAGCACACGCATCGACACTCGCAATCGGCCCTCTGACGAGGCACTAGCGGGCCTCGCGGAGCGCATTTTGCGCGCGGACAACCCGGTAATGGTCTGCGGCAACGAGGTCGTGACCAGCGACGCCTTGGCTGAGGTAGGAGAATTCGCCGAAGCATTGGGCGCCACCGTCTATCAGCAAACAATCCCGTTCGGCTCGCATTTTCCCTCTGAGCACCCTTGTTTCGTCGGTGCATTGTCCCGCAATCAAAAGCAGGTCCGCGGTGTCCTAGAGCCGTTCGACTTGATGATTGTGGTCGGCGGAGATGTCCTCAGAATGTCGGTCTGGGATGAAGTCGATCCGATGCCGGAGAACCTGCCGATCATCCAAATCGGCCTCAACGATTGGGAAATGGGCAAGAACTACGCAACCGAAATGGCGATCGGAAGCGATGTCCGAGAGACGCTCAGGGCACTGACACCCATCATGAAAGAGAAAGGCGGATCGGCCCTCTCTGATGCGGCGACGAAGCGCATAGCCGCACTTTCCGGCAAGAATTGGACGGCAAATCGCGCAAAATTGATCGAGAAGATTAAGACCGAAGATACCGACTCACCGATCAGCCCGGATTGGCTGATGCTGCAAATCCACGAGGCCTTGCCGGAGAACGGAATCGTCGTCAACGAAGGGGTGACCGCGAGCCGTTATTTGAACGACATCCATCCCTATCGCGAGCGTCACGATTTTCACGGTCTCGCCAGCGGCGGGATCGGTTGGGGAATCGCGGCGGCGGTCGGCGTGCAACTCGCGCATCCAGATCGCACCGTCTGCGCGATCATCGGCGACGGCAGCTCAATGTACAGTATTCAAGCGCTCTGGAGTGCGGCCAACCAGAAACTGCCGATGACTTATGTGATCGTGAACAACGGCGGTTATCGCATCATCAAGCAGCGGCTGCTGTCCTTCCATCAGAACGATCAGTTTGTCGGCATGGACTTCAAGGATCCCGAAGTGAACTTCGCCGACCTTGCAAAATCGATGGGCGTGGAATCGGAGCGGGTCAGCGACCCGGCGAATTTACGCGCCGCGCTGGATCGCGCTTTAGCCAACAAAAGCGGCCCCAACCTGGTAGAAGTAATTTGTGAAGGCTCCGTCTAACGCCAGAGAATTGGGTTGCGCAAAACCCACGTAGCCTTAAATCTCTTCCGAGTTAACTATAAGGGGCAGTCGCGAATGGATTTCGCTGCGTTTCTGGCGTCCGTGGAGGAAGAGACACCTCCCGTCAAAGCAGGTTTAGCCTTGCTGGCCCTTTGGCATGCCGCAAAGGGAGACTGGGAGACCGCGCATGTCACCGCACAAGAGGACAAGACTATGTCCGGCGCCTGGGTGCATGCTTATCTCCACCGCGTCGAAGGCAATCTGTCGAATGCCGGCTACTGGTACCGCAAAGCCGGACGTCCTGAAGCCTCCAATTCCCTGCGAGCGGAATGGAATGAAATCGCGAAGGCTATGCTCTAAAGCATCCGGCAAACAATGCGGGCACTTCTCCAACGGGTTCGTACAGCAAGCGTCACGATCGAAGGTGTGATCGTAGGCCAAATCGACCATGGCCTGTTGATCTTCGTCTGTGCCGTCCCGGGAGATGACGAAATAACCACCAAACCCGTCGCGGCAAAGATCGCGAAAATTCGTATATTCCAAGACGACGACGGCCGTATGAACCGATCCCTTCGGGATATCGGCGGCAAAGCGTTGATCGTTAGTCAATTCACCTTGGCCGCCGATACCAGCCGAGGAAATCGGCCCGGGTTTTCCGGGGCGGCGCCACCCAATATTGCGCGGGAGCTTTACGAATACTTCTGCGCTTGTATGAAAGACGATGGTATCCCCGTCGAAACCGGCCGTTTCGGAGCCGATATGGCGGTGGAACTTATCAATGACGGACCGGTCACCATCTGGCTGGACAGCGAGGTCTGAATAGCGCGCGTTGCAAGCTATGTTAAGCACGCACTCAAACCAAATGACGAAGTCAGCTCCAGCGGCCGGCTGCGGGTTTAGGAGTTGGCCCTCAACGGTATCCTCATCAGAATGCCGCACCCCCCTGTCCTGGAACGGTGCATCTGGGTTAAAGTGATCACGGAGGAATAACGCGCGATATTAGCCAATACCTTCGAGGCGGCACTCGACGCGATACCGGGATAAAGAGGGACTCATCTTGACACATGGCATTATTTGCGCCGCCCAGCCGGAAGCAGCCGAGGCAGGCGCACTCGCACTGAAAAACGGTGGCAACGCAGTCGATGCTGCGATTGCTTGCGCACTCGCCCAAGGCGTCATCGACCCGCTGATGTGCGGGTTGGGGGGCGTCGGCAGCGCGGTGGTTCATGACGCTAAATCGGGCAAGACCGAGAACATAAACTTCTTGGGTGTCGCACCTGCGGCGGCGCGCGACGATATGTGGGTGGACGCAATCGAAGGCGAGACTGCCGACGCGTTCGGATTCATGCTACGCGATAAAATAAACGCGATCGGCCATCAAGCAGTCATGGTACCGGGAAACCTGAAAGGCTATCACACGCTGCTTAGCGACTACGGCAGTATGGATTGGTCGGATATCAGCCGCAGCGCCATTGCCTTGGCCGACGGCGGTTGGATCGTCCGCCCTCATGTCTATTCCTACGCAATGCAGGACGAGGAAGCGCAAGGCCGCATCCACAATTCAGATATCCTTGGTTACACATCCGAAGGTCGTGCGCTGTATTTGGGCTCGGACGGACACATCAAAAAACCTGGCAATCTCGTCCGCAATCCGCAACTGGGATATTTGCTCAAGACAATCGCGTCGGAAGGCATTGATGTCTTTTATAAAGGCGACATCGCGGGGCGCATCGCGGACGATATGCGCGCCAAGGGTGGCCTCATTACGCGCGAAGACCTCGCTGCCTATGAAGTTGTCCGATCACCCGCACTGTCCGGCAGTTATCGCGGGCTTCGGATCGCCACCAACGTCCCGGGCGGATCTGGCGTACAAGTTATCGAAGCACTGAATATCTTGGAGCATTTCGACCTGACTGCCCTCGGACACAACACGCCGGAGTACATTCGCACCCTGGTCGAGGCCATCGCATACGCGTTCAACGACAAGCGCAACAAGGTGGGTGATCCTGCTTTCGTCGATGTGCCACTCGATCAACTCGTCGATAAGGACTACGCGAAATCCTTTGCCGATAAGATTACTGCCGGTGAGAAAGCATCCCTCGACAGAATGACACTGGCGGAATCCAAGGATACGACGCACGTTTGCACTCTCGATGAGCACGGCAACGCGGTCACGATGACCCACACGCTGGGAGCGCCCTCCGGTGTGATCGCGCCTGCCACCGGCTTCATCATGAATGGCTGCATGAGCATATTTGATCCACGTCCCGGCAAGGCCATGTCGATTGCACCAGGGAAGTCATACACAAGCTCCATGTCCCCCGCGATTCTGTTCGACGGAGATAGCCCACACATCGTAATCGGTGCGCCGGGCGCGGCTTATATCCCACAAGCCATCGCCCAGGCAATCGCCAATGCGGTCGATTTCGGAATGACCATGACGGAGGCTGTCGCAGCACCACGCATCGCCATAACCAAGAACCAAACTGTCGAAGTAAGCAACCGCATCCCACAATACGTCACCGACGAGGTCAAGGCGATGGGCTACGGTCTGATCCGCAATTATCTGAGCTACGCCTTCGCCGGGGTTCATGGCATCAAGGTGACCAGCGATGGCTTGCAAGGCGGCGCCGACCCTGGTCGCGACGGCGTCGCGCTGGTCGTCTGATCGCGCTACCCCATGGCACGCCCCGAACCTGGCCGTCTCATCGTCATACCAACCCCGATCGGCAACCTCGAGGACATGACCTATCGGGCCGTGCGTGTCCTACAGGAACTGGACGCGCTGGCCTGCGAAGATACGCGCCACACAAGGCGCATCTTCGAGCGTTATGGCATCGAGCGACCGCAAATTCTCTATTCCTGTCACGGCCATAACGAAAAAGGCGCGGTGCGCCGAACTCTATCATTACTCAATGACGGCTATGACGTGGGCCTTTGTAGTGACGCCGGTATGCCGGGCCTCGCCGACCCCGGCCAACTGGTCATCCAAGAGGCGCTCGAGGCCGGATACGAAGTGGACGTTCTTCCGGGACCCAGCGCCGTGCCGACCGCTTTGCTGGCTGCGGGCGTTAAGGCAGCGCAATTCGCTTTTCTCGGCTTTCTGCCGCAACGCCGAGCGCGACGGCGACGCGCCCTGGAACTCTATCTCGAGAGCGATACCGCTTTGGTCATTTTTGAGAGCCCGCGCCGGGTCGGAAAATTGATGGCGGAAGCTGCTGAGATCTTTGGCGAACGCCGGGGTGCTGTCTGTCTTGAGTTGACCAAGAAATTTCAGCGGGTCGAGCGCGGCATTTTAGCGGAGCTGGCTGAAGAATTCGCCGAAGCGGATCCGCGCGGCGAGGCAGTCATCGTTATCGGTGGTGCCAATACTGCCCCGGCACCCGAAAGAGACTTAGGCCGCCTGGCCTAACCTCACTCCCACTCCGCGGCTCTGTCATGTAACAGGATTGCCGGCAAAAAGGCGCTGGCGACGACAATCAACAAACAGACCGCGTAGAGATCTTCCGTCAAAATACCAACCTTTAGGCCGACGGTCGCGGTGATGATCCCGAAACTCAGCCGATAATTGAACAACAACCCCGCGACGCGGCCCGAACTCTTAAACAAATACCGAACCGGTAGCGCCGCGCCGACATATTTCAGCCCGCAAGCAACGACCAGCAACAGCAATGCTGTCCAAACGAGGTCGAATGTCAGCAATCGAATATCGAGCTGCATACCCGCATAAAGGAAGAATGCGGGCGCCAGAAAACTGAAGACGATGCCTTTCAGTTTCTGTTCCAGTTCCTCATGCTCGTCGACGATTTCCGACATAACAATTCCAAGGGCGAAGGCGATAACGGCCGGATGGATACCACCGATTTTCTCGGCCATGAATCCCATCGCAAGCAACAAGACCAGAAGGAAGCGCAGCTCGAATTCGACGAGCGAACCGCGATAGCGTCGAAAGATCCATTTCCCGAAACGCGGCAGGCCAATAATCATTGGCACCGCGACCAGCAAGAAGATTGCCGTTCCCCAGCCCACATCCCCCATCAAGATGGCAAGGAACACCATGCTTAGAACATCGACGACCGATGCTGCGGCCACAAGGATTTGCCCATGCTCGGTATGCAGCGTGCCGCGTTCCCGCAAGGCGTTATAGACCAGGGCCAACGAAGTTGTCGAAAGACCAATCGCCAGGAGGCCCGCCGTCAACGGCGCAAGCCCCAAGATGAAATACGCGACGCAAAAGACACCCGCGAGGGGCAACAAAAGCGCGGAGACGCCTATCCCAATACTGGCTCGCCACGTGCCACGCAATCGTTCAACGTCGACTTCAAACCCGACCATGAACATCAGGCCGAGCATGCCGAGGTTGGATAGGAAGCGCAGCCAATCCAACTGCGCAATATCGACGAAGAAGAAGGCCAATCCGATACCGGCGAGAATTTCGAGAATGGCGCTCGACACCCGCAATTCGAAGGCAATGACGGCCGCGGTCACCATGACGATGGCAACTATCAACGATTCATCCATCTAGAGACTCCAATTCAACCGGATTCAGCCTTTGTCGGTGTTCGTAATAGAAAGACCAGCGGCATGGCGATGAACGCCACGGCCACCAGAAAAACGAATGCGTTCAAATAGGCGACCATTTCCGCCTGCGCCAGTACCAATTTTTGCAATGCGGCGATCCCTGAAATCGAGTCGAGATTCCAGCTCGACGGCGTTCCCAAAACGTCCAATCCCTCGGTGAAGATGTTAATATGGTTTCGCATTTCGATATAATTGATCTGCGACGACCGTACCAATATGGCGACGATCACCGATGTTCCCATACTAGCCCCGATCGACCGGACCAACGCGAACAGGGCTGCTCCCTCGACACGAAAACTTTGCGGCAAGGTCGAGAAGGTCACCGTCGTCAATGATACCCACATCATGCCCATGCCGTAACCGTTGATAATAGTTACCCAGACAATGGCGTCGACTTGGACCTGATCCGTCCACTGGGTCATCGCGATATTGCTGAATCCAACGCAGCATAACCCAAGGAGGATCAAATATTTGGCAGGCAGGCGGTCGGCCAAGGTGCCCCCCATCAACATGGCGATCATTGTCCCGATCCCACGCACGGACACGATCCATCCCGCCGAGAGGACCGGGTAATCCTGAACGTTCTGCAGAAACAGTGGCAAAATAAAGAGGCTGGAGAAGACCGCAATGCCGAACATGAAGATCAAACTTAAGCCAACCACAAAATTGCGGTCCTTGAATATCGAAAGGTTTATATACGGCTTGGAATGGGTCAGGCTGTGGACGACAAAAATGTATATCGCAAGAATGGCGATGGCCGCTTCGATCAAGATTTCCGTCGAATTGAACCAATCGAGACGTTCGCCCCGGTCCAGCATCAACTGCAGAAACGAAACACCAATCACCAAACTGGTGACGCCGATCCAATCCAGGCCTCGCTTGCGCGTCTCCGCTTCCGGAAGCGTGATGAGTATCGCGACGAAAGCGGCAATGCCGAGCGGAATATT
>CAXAGK010000193.1:0-7073 GCA_963968305.1 uncultured Rickettsiales bacterium
CCCCAAGGTGGCCCAAGCTCTCACCAATCCCGGAAACTTTTTCTGGCACACGGACGGGTCCTACTTAAAGGCTCCTCCCGCCTGCTCGTTGCCCTAAGGCGTTGAAATTCCATCATCCGGCGGCAATACAAGTTTTGTCAGTACATACCACGCCTATGAAACCCTCGAACTCGAACAGCAAGAGAAACTAGATAGTCTCCGCCTGGTGCATAGTTGGGCGCAATCCCGGATAAATTGCGGCTCTCGACTGGCGACGGAAGAAGAATTGCAAAAAGCACCGCCAATCCCGCACCCACTCGTCCGCACACATCCCGATACCGGCAGGAAAGCTTTGTATATTGGCAATCACACTTCTCATATTGAAGGGATGGGCGCAGAAGAAAGCCGCGCGTTGTTGGACGAACTCCTGCGCCATGCGACGCGCCCGGATGTGGTTTATGAACAGAAATGGCGCCCCCGCGATCTGGTGATGTGGGACAATCGCTGCCTGATGCATTGTGCGTCGACCGAGTTCGATATGGAGAACGAGCGGCGGCTTCTTCATCACACCGTCTTAAGCGGTACCGTTCCCGTTTAAACGAAATCGTGCCAGCGGCATCAAGGGACGCTATGGCCATGAATATCGCCTTCCACTAGGCTGACGGTCATCATCATGTCCGCGTTCCGCTCATCAGCCGTCTTCCTCATCGCAACCGTCTGCAGCGCTCAGGCGTTTACGCAGATTGGTTCCTTTACGTTTTCCGCATTGTTGCCGACTTTCTTCGAGGAATGGGGTATCACTCATACGGAGGCTGGCTGGCTTTCCGGTGTGATCTTTCTGGCCTACGCCCTCTCAGTACCGTTCATTCTGCCGATCACCGATCGGGTAGACCCCCGACGGGTCTATATCTGTTTCGTGTCACTCACCTGCCTCTCCCATCTCGGCATGGCTCATATTGCCGACGGTTTCTGGAGCGGTATGGCTTTTCGCACTTTGGCGGGGATCGGTTGGGGCGGCACCTATATGGTTGGCCTCAAGGCACTCGCGGACTTGATCGAAGGGCCCAATCAATCGCGCGCCGTCGCCTTCCATGCGGGCAGCCTCGGCATGGGCGGAGCGCTATCCTTCGTCATCGCTGGATGGGCAGCGGAGAATCTGGACTGGCATGCGGCCTTCAACATCTCCGCCATGGGTAGCTTCCTTGCCTTGATCATCATGATCGCACTCGTGCCGTCGCGCACCCCGCCACCGCGAGAAGATAAAACTCACCCTTTCGATTTCCTGCCGATCTTCAAAAATAAATCCGTCATGGCCTATGCCATCGGTTACTGCGTCCATACTTGGGAAATGTTCACCTTGCGATCTTGGGTCGTCGCCTTCCTGGTGTTTACCGCCGCGCAAGGAGATGAGCCTAATTTCTTCATTCCGACAGTCATCGCGATGATGATGGAACTTATCGGAACGACGACTAGCATCATCGGCAACGAAGTTGCTATCCGGATCGGCCGGCGGCGTTGGATTTTTATGATAATGACCATTTCGATGGCATTTTCACTCGCCATCGGCTTTACCTCAGGGCTCGGATACGGTGCCGCCGCATTGGTCTGCTTGATCTATAATGCCATCATCTACGCTGATTCCTCATCGCTCACAGCGGGAACCGTCGGCAGTGCGGAGCCGGGTCGGAGGGGGGCCTCTCTCGCGATCCACGCCATGCTGGGATATGGCGGTGGCTTCGTCGGACCGCTGACGCTGGGTATCTTGCTCGATACACTTGGCGGTGAGACCGTGCTGAATTGGGGCATCGCCTTCGGTCATATTGCCGTTGTGATGATGATCGGCCCGATTGCGCTCCGTATCCTCAAGCCGAAAGAGCTGCCCGGCGATCGTCCCAAAAGCTGATGCGCGTTTAATCCTCCGCAAATTCGCGGAACATCCAATCCCTGAAAGTTCTTATCTTCGATTGATCCAATGCGTCTTCTCGATAGACAGCGTAGTAAGCCATTTCTTCCGGTACCACGGAATCAAACAGACATACTAGGCGCCCCGCCTTGAGATCGTCGATGGCGAGCGCGGTCTTCCCGATCGCGACACCCGCGCCGGCGACGGCGGCGTTGAGCACATCCGCTGACGCACCGAACCGTAAGCCCAGCGAGGCATCAACGCCCTCCACTCCATGATCCCGCAACCATCGATCCCAATCGTAGCTGGCATCGTCCGCTTCCGATGGGCCGGTGTCGTGCAGCAAGGTGAAATGCCGAAGGTCCGACGGCTCCTCCAGTGGTTGGCGGCCCTGCAAGAGCAGTGGACTGCACATCGGCGCCACGAAGTTGGAGGCCAACCGCTCGGCCACGAGGCCCGGATAATCGCCATACCCATAATGGATCGCGATATCGACGTCCTCGCGCCAGAAGCTCGGCAATTCGACATCGGAAGAAAGCCGCACATCGATCTCCGGATATGCCGCTTTGAAAGCACCGAGCCGAGGCACCAGCCATTTCATCGCCACGGAGGGCGGCACCGACACCGTCAGCGCGGTCGAGCGGAACCGCGTCTCGAGACCGTCGATCGCTTGTTCGAAGGCGGCCATTCCAGAGCGGATCCCAGGTAACATCAACTCACCCGCCGCCGTCAACGATAATCCCCGGTGCATCCGATGAAACAACACGACGCCCAAATGCGCTTCTAGATCTTTGATCTGATGGCTGACGGCCGATGGGGTCACGTTCAATTCGTAGGCAGCATGACTGAAATTTAACCGGCGTGCGGCCACCTCGAACGTACGCAGCGAATTTAGCGGCGGAAGTCGAGACATGATGCTCTTTCCTATGAATTAAACTCAAAGCAAGTGTGAAGGATTATCTTTTGCCAGACCAGTGGATCGGCAGTATTTCCTAAATCATGATCGAACTGCCCATTGTAGCAGTATTCAACTCAAGCCAGCCATTCAATGTCCTGAATAGCATTCCGAGGTTCCGCCGATGATCGTCTTACCCTGGCTTTGGATACCGATCACTGTGTTCGCCGCCTTTGTTCAGAACATTCGTTCGGCTGCGCAGAAGCATCTGACGTCAGAATTGACAACCATTTCCGTGACCATGGTTCGATTTTTGTTCGGGCTTCCGTTCGGGCTCCTCTATGCGTGGTTCCTGCACAATCGGACAACCGAAAGCTTTCCTGAGATCAGCGGAAGTTTTTGGGCCTTAACGGCGGTCGCTGGCGCGTCGCAAATCATTGCGACCGCCCTCCTCGTCTATCTGTTCTCGTTGCGAAATTTCGCGGTCGGCACCGCCTATGCTAGAACCGAAGCGATCCTGACCGCCATTCTCGGTGTTCTCTTCTTTGGAGAGTCCATCGTCCTGTACGGCTGGGGAGCGATCCTGATCTGCGTCGTTGGTGTCATTCTTATCACCGTCGCCAAGACCGGATTGAAGGGTGAACAGTTGATAAGCCTGTTCTTTGATAAAGCGGCTTGGATCGGCGTCACGGCCGGGCTCTTCTTCGCGATGGCGTCGCTCACCATGCGGAAAGCCAGCCTCATCTTGGGTGTCGAAGATTTCCTGTACCGCGCCGGTCTCACCATGATCTTCATGCTGAGCATGCAAACCGTGATCATGTGTCTCTACGTTGCGGTCACTAATCCAGGGCAATACCGGATTATTTGGCAAAACTGGAAAGTCTGTCTGTTGGTAGGGATCACCAGCGTGATGGGAACGATCGGCTGGGCGACGGCCTTTACATTGGAACAAGCCGCTTACGTCAAATCCTTGGCACAGGTCGAATTTATTTTCACCTTGGCTGTCTCATACTGGTTCTTCAAGGAGCGCAGTACACCGAAGGAACTCTGCGGCATCGCTCTGGTCGCCATCGGAATCGTATTGCTGGTGATTTTTGGTTAAGAGCCCGAACTCGAGAGATATTTCCCCAGCACCGCCTCCATCTTTTCCGGCGACGTGTCATGCGGGAACAAGGTGACCAGCTCGCCTTCCGACCCCATCAGGAACGTGATGGAAATGTGGCTCATCAGATAGTCTTCAGGTTTCGATCCGTCCGGCATGACTTTGAGGAAATGTATTCGATACGCATCGGCCATCGCCTTCGTTTGCGCAGCAGCATCCCGCAGCCCGACCATATTGGTGTGAAAATTTGCAACGTACTCTTTCAACAATTCACTCGTGTCGCGCTCGGGATCGATCGTGATGAATACCGGCGTCGCACGCGCCTCGGCTTTCGGGTCATTCGCTCCAAGCGCGCTCAAAGCCGTACCCATGACCTGCAGGTTTGTGAGCCAAATATCTGGGCAAATGGTATAGCCGAAATAGATCAGCATGAACCTGCCCCGGAAGTCTCCGTCCGTGACACTTTTGCCATCTTGATCCGTCAGGCTGAACGTCCCACCGATCTTGAATGGGAACGGAAAATCGGCGGCGGAAGCCACAATGAGAGAGAATATTAGGAGTCACACTCCAAAAAATGCTACTCCCCATCGGCGCGACAAAATCATTCCTTCGGCGGCTTCATTCCCGGGACACCCAAGACGCCATCCTTGGCGATAAGCGCCTCGACCGTCTTATCTTCTCAAATCCAACCACCGCCGTATTCGCCGCCGTTCCGCTTCGACCAATTACGGATAAACCAATTCGCTCGGTTCCATTTCCCATCCGGTGCCAAGCGCTTGAACTGCAATTGAAAGATCTTCATTTTGGCATTGTGAATCTCGAGCCCGTCAGCGGTGATTTTCTTGCCGCAATACTCGATCAAATCATCAACGGCACCCGCAAACGGATCGTTATTCTTAACTACCGGCCACAAAGTTCCATCGTCCTTCAGCAGCCCCAACTGACGTTTACCGCCCCCGCAATTAGCCGCGCAATCGCCGCTAAGCTCGCACAGGATATCAACGACCTTAGCGTCGTACCGGACTACTTTTTCGCCTTCGATTCCCCACTCATCGGCAGTTTGAGCAAGTGAAGAAAACGCTTACAGCACGGCATTCGCGGCCATCGTCGCAATAATTTTCAGAAGGCGGTTCATGGCTGCACCCCGTGTTCTTTATGGGTAAGGTTGATGACGCCTTTATCATCATGCACCTGCGTTACGATGAGGTATTTCACTCCATCGCGCTCATATAGATCACCTTCGACGCTGACTTCGTGGCTTTGAATTTTAAGGACCGATGGGTTGGCAACATTTTGAGAGTCACCCTCGATCTTCAGTACCATATAAGTGTTGCCGTCCTTACCCGCGAGGGAGACAGGAATTCCGCCGACCGCACACCAAATCGCACATCGATGATGCCCCGAGGCTTGGGCATACATGATTGCCGTGATGTAGCACCACGCATCAATGATTTCGCCCGCCACATTGATTCTTTTCGGTGCTGCCGACCAACAGCATCGCTGCCGCAAGCGCGCCGACCATCATCCCAAAACATCTTCGCATCTGTCGATCCTCTGATGCCTGCCAATAGCTACGAAGACTATCTGTATGGCGCGCGCACATGAAGTCACATTAACGTTAATTGAAGTTTACTTGTATGCCTGGGTACCATCCGACGGGCGTTAATATAGACTATCGACGTTCAGCGTTATCCCGCCTCGACACCGGCCACGATAGCGCGTTCCACCAAATAATCCCGCGCCTCGTTCATATCTTCCAGACTGCCGAATGCGTTCATGTAATGACCTTTGAAACCGCTGGCTTCGATACGTTTGAACATATGTCCGAAATCGATATTCCCTTCACCCGGATTCATGTGAATTTCATACTCGCCCGTGCAATCCGCAATCCGCACCTCACCGAGGCGGCTCATATCCAGCCCGTCAATAAAGCCATCGATACCGTCCGGCACGAGATGCGCGTGATTGACCGTGAAGGACCATTTCAAATTGGGCGAGGTCAGCCGTTCGAAATAGTATCGGGCCTCTTCCACCGTGTGAGCGAGATAATGAACCTCGGCCAAATCCGGCTCCCAGTTCATATTCTCCAGAAACAATGTCGCACCGACTTCCTCCGCGTAAGCCGCAGCCTTGGCGATATGGCCGACGGCCGCTTCCATTCGCTCTTCCTTATCGCCGAAATGATGCCCTGGGTGCACCACAACCCATTCCGCCTTTAGTCGCACGGCGACATCGATATAAGCCTTGAGATAGTCGTCAACGGCTTCCGATAGAAAGGGTGAATATTCGGCGATATTGGCGCCTGAGAGCGTGTGCAGCCCAAGATGGATATCGGCCGCCGTCGCCGCTTCGCGAATAGCATCGCACCTAGCGGCATCGAAGGTGGTGAGGACATTCGGCGTAATGTCGAGCTGAGCGTCAATATATTTGACCCCGCGCTCGGCCGCCCAAGCGACACCTTCTTCCAATGACACCCGGCGCCCCAAATCAACGCCGATTCTATCCTTTAGAGTCATTGCATTTTCGCTCCGAATTTTTCTTAGTATGAGTCGACCAAATCTCTATCAACCAATACTCGATTGATCGCGGAGTGAGCGCAATAGCTCAGCGAACCGAGAATAAAATTCACCCGCGAATCGATTTTCTTGAGTAAGCTTAAGCGAACCATTGTCCGACTTCGTGTAGAACTTCTGAAACGCCTCCGCCAATGCCTTTTGTTGAGCAGTAAGGTCGCCAGCTTCCAAAAGTATTTTTTACCTTCGGGATAAAGAAGAGGCGCAGGATCAATACGCTGAAACGATTCACTCTCTATCACAGGATCCGGACCAAACGTCGACATCTTGTCCGACAGAACGTCTGCGCACCCCGATAGTAACCCACAAGCCACGACCGTTGCTACGGACCCAATTTTTGTGACCATCTTTTCCTCCCCATTGAATACCCCTGTACCGGAAAGTGAAATTCGGACGATCCACGGTACCCGCATAGAAGAAAATTTTTAATAAATCCTTTATAAATTGTTTTTTTCAAACTAAACGCTATCACTTACGGGGTTGCACACCGCAAATTTCGCAAACCAACTTTGCAAAATTTGGTAATTTCACCCTCACTTCCGTTGCCGTAAGCAGATGCAGGAATCAATGATGGAGACCGGTGATGCCCAATCTCGCCCTGATCAGCCACGACCTTTGCCC
>CAXAGK010000194.1:0-7069 GCA_963968305.1 uncultured Rickettsiales bacterium
GAACCTTGAATGGGGAAAGCGCATCGTCAATCGCGGCGGCGATAACTGCGGCTGCGGGAAGTGTGCCACCTTCGCCCGCGCCTTTGACACCTAGCGGATTGTTCGGCGACGGGGATTCAAGATGCAGGATTTCGACGTTCGGCACCATTTCCGCCGTAGGGAGTAGATATTCAGCGAAGGTTGCCGTCAGCGGGTTGGCGTCTGCGTCGTAGTAGAGGTGTTCGAGAAGCGCATTACCGACACCATGGGCGACGCCGCCTTGGACCTGGCCATCCACAATCATCGGATTGATCAAATTGCCACAATCGTGTGAGACGATGTAGCGCAATATGGAGACCGCGCCTGTTTCGGCGTCGACTTCAACTTCGACGACATGGCAACCGTTGGCGTAAGCGGCTTGGCTCGGCTGGAAATAGCTCGTTGCTTCCAACCCGGCTTCGATACCTTCCGGTAATTTGTAGCCAGGGACCCCGTTCATCATCTTCGCGAGGTCAGCGAAGCTAACGCTATCGCCCTGTTCGCCGGTGATCCGGATATCGCCGTCTTCCATCTCTAAGTCTTCTTCGCCGACCTGAAGGACTGCGGCGGCTAGTTTCATCAGTTTACCGTGTACGGTTTGCGACGCAAGCCGGACTGAAGAGCCGGCATTCACGGCAATACGGCTCGCGAAGGTTCCGACGCCGAGCGAGACCGCATTCGTATCGCCCGCGACGATATCAATTCGGTCGATCGGGATATTCAGTTCCTGGCCACAAAGTTGAGCCAAGGTCGTGTGATGGGCTTGGCCCTGCGCGGCCGCACCCGTTTGTAGGATTACCCGGCCCGATGGCGCCACTTTGATCGTTGCCCCTTCGAAAGGCCCGAGACCGGTACCTTCGACCGCATTGGCGATGCCGATGCCAATATAGCGATCTTCCGTGCGTGCCGCAGCTTGTCGCCGTGGGAAATCGCTGTATTCGCCGCGCTCCAACGCCATCGTTTGGCATTTTGGGTAGTCCCCACTGTCATATATGACGGGTGCGCCGTCGCGGAATATTAGGCCCATTTTATAAGGCATTGCTTCGGCAGGAATGAGGTTTCTTTCTCGTATCTCAGCTCGGTCGATCCCGAGCTTTTCGGCGACGAGGTCCATCGTTCGTTCCATCGCAAAGACAGCTTGTGGCCGCCCAGCGCCGCGCAACGGAGTCGTTGGCGGCTTATTGGTGAACGCCGCGGTCGTGTCGAACTTAAACGCTGGTACGATATAGGGGCCGGCAATGGTGGTGGTCGAAATGTAAGGCGTGATAATACCCCAGGGGACATAGGCACCGGCATCATGAATAAGCCGGCCTTTCAATCCCAAGATCTTACCGTCCGCATCGAGCGCGATGGAGACATCCCATATCTGATCGCGTTCCTGCGTCGTCGTCAGGAAGTGTTCGCGCCGATCCTCGATCCATTTCACCGGCCGCGCGAGCGCCCGGGCGAGAGCGGGAACGACGATTTCTTCCGGATACGACATGCCTTTGGGCCCAAAGCCGCCGCCGACGTCTTTTGGTGCAATGACACGGACGGCGCTTTCCTCTATCTCGAACATGTCGACCAAGGCACGTCGGATGATGAAGGGCGATTGGGTTGCCGACCACACTGTGAATTGGTTCGAAACGGCGTCATAAGCCCCGACGACGCCTCGGCCTTCCATCGGATTGGCCGTGCCTCGATGTTGGAAATAACGGTCTTGGATGACATGCTCGGCCTTACTGAAGGCGTCGTCGATATCGCCATAGTCCAATGTGAATTGGGCCGCGATATTATCGTCGATACCCGAATGCGCAGTGCCGGCACCGGGTTTCAGCGCGGCCTCGCAGTCCGTAGATACCGGTAGAGGCTCATAGTCTACATCAATACGCTCGCAAGCATCCTCCGCCTGATGCCGGCTATCAGCGACGACGACGGCGACGGGCTCACCTACAAAGCAGACTTCGTTGGTGGCCAAAGGCTCTTGCGTGAAAGGATGTCGGATCGCTGGATTTGGGACCTGTAGCAACATTCTACGGTCATGCATGTTTTCAGGCAGGTCGGCGGCCGTCCACACTGCGTGAACCCCAGGCATTGTCATGGCATCAGCTTTATCAATACCGCGAATGCGGGCATGACCGACGGGGCTCCTCAGGAATGCCGCATGCAACAAACCCGGTATTTTTAGGTCGTCGACAAATTGACCGCGCCCGCTCAGCAGGTCTGGGTCCTCGAGGCGCTTGATGCGCTGGCCAACCAGATGCGTAGACATTGCTCGACTACTGCCCGCTCGTGTTTCGAAGGTTGGTAGCAGCTTCCAAGGCGGCATCTACAATGCCTTGATAGCCGGTGCAGCGACATATGTTTCCAGACAAAGCTTCGCGAACTTCTGCCTCACTGGGATCCGGATTGTCCTGCAAGAACTCGGTCAAGGTCATTAAGATGCCTGGGGTGCAAAAGCCGCATTGCAAACCATGATTATCCCAAAACGCTTGCTGCAAGGTATTCAGCTCAGTCGAGGAGGGGGCAAGGCCTTCGACGGTTTCGACCGATTTGCCATCCGCTTGTACTGCGAGTGTGAGGCAACCGCGCACCGAGTGTCCGTCCAATAAGACGGTACAGGCGCCGCAAACGCCATGTTCGCAGCCGAGATGGGTGCCTGTCAGGCCGAGTTTGTGCCGCAGAAAATCAGCCAAGGACCAACGAGATTCAACAGCTTCGGAATAGGATTGCCCATTAACGGTCAAAGTTACTTCATGAATATCGGGCTCAGACATATTTTTCTCCAGCTGCCCGTTGCGCTGCCGAAGTCAACGAACGCCGCAGTAGAACCGACGACAATTGTTTGCGGTAACTCTCGGGCACCAGGGCATCCTCCATCATGTCTCTTTCTCGCGTCTTCTCTCCGGCCGCACGGAAAAGGTCTTCTGAGGGTATTTGGCCCATCAATTCCGCCTCGATGTCCGTCAATCGGATGGGACAATAATCGATACCGATCAAGACACAGGCAATCCGGTCGATTCGATTACCCGCGTCGAGAGTCATCAGTGTTCCAACGCCCACGATCGCAAAATCGCCGTGGCGTTGCGCAAATTCACGAAAATCGTATCCGTGTCCTTCCGGCCAGAAATCGAAGCTGATTTCAGTGAGTATTTCGTCCGGCTCCGTGCAGGGAGTCATATAGCCAAGCGCAAACTCCAGCATGGGTACATGCCGGGATGACCCGAGCTTGGATAGGGTGATCGTCGCGTCGTGCAGGGCGGCCATTCCCGGAAGCTCGGCGGCCGGGTCGAGGTGTGAAAGGCTGCCGCCGATCGTGCCTCGGTTGCGGGTCTGTATGTGGCCGACTTGCTGCAATGTTTCCACGAAAATGGGCGCTTTGTCGGACAGTGTTTCGGAGGCGAATATATCGCGCTGACGGGTCATAGCGCCAAGGCGTAGGCGATTACCGTCGATTTGAATGCCCGACATGTCGGAGATTTCATTGAGGTCGATCAGATGGTCGACCATGACGTATCGCATATTCATCATCGGCATCAGCGATTGGCCGCCAGCCAATAGACGTGCGTTTTCCAATGTTGCGAGAAGTCGGGTCGCTTCTTCTAACGTCGTGACGCGGTGGTATTTGAAGGGTGCCGGTTTCATGGGGCCCTATCTGTTGTATTGCTCGAGCGCGGATTCGTGAAATGTTAAATTAGTACGGTTTGGCGGAGAATACAGAACTGTTTTTTAAACTATTCATTCAGGTTCGGTTATTCAAATATCGTCATATAAATAATATAGTTATTAATAACGGAAATAATAAATAGAAATAAATTAAAATTAAAAAATTTTAATATTAAATTTTTATTTACATAAATTGAATAAAACACAACTAATCAAATAAGTGTTTATCAAAATATGCATAGTGTCATACAGAAAAATGCATGCCGAACATCTATCGTGGGAGGCCGTACGATGACGTTATCGATTGAAAAAGGAAAGCAAGAGCATATCGGACGAGCACTCAAAGTCGCGGAGAAAATAATTCTCCGGAACGCGTGCGGGTAATGTTGATTTTTTTCATTCGCGAATTGTATGCGAATATCGACACGATCGCTGGAGAGGCAGATAAAACGTCCATAAAGTCCCGTGAGGCAAGTTTGTCCAGCGAAGGTGTGCCGCAGAAACTTGCCAGCTAAATTGCTAAACTAAACGTCTTGGCGTCGGCGTGCGACATCGTTCGGATCGCAAACGCTTCAAAGCAACAGGTGACAAAGGTCGGCGCTGTCTATTTTGGCATCGGCAGCAGTCTGTCGGTCGATTGGTTGAAGAATGCTGCCGCTTCTCTCACACCGGAAAACGAATGGCAGAAACGAGCATTGGATGCGGTTGTTGACGACTTCTTCGCACATCAAAGTGCGCTCACGCAACGAGTGCTCGATATGCGTGGGAATAACCGTCCAGTGGATAAACCGATCGAGCAATGGATCGACGGACGAGGGGCGGTCGCCACTCGGATACGAGAACTCGTCGGCGATCTGCGAACAGTCGATAGTCTCGATATTTCCATGCTCGCGGTTGCGAACCGCGAACTGCGGAATCTCGTCGGCGATTAGTGTCTGAAGTGGCGCATGCCCGTGAAGACCATCGCGATCCCGGCATCGTCCGCGGCGGCGATCACTTCGTCATCGCGGATGGAGCCGCCCGGCTGAATAACCGCGGTTCCTCCAGCTTCTACCGCGGCCAGTAGTCCGTCCGCGAAGGGGAAAAAGGCATCGGAAGCGACGACGCAAGGTGTCGTTCCCGCATGTTCCGCACCTTTACGAGCGGCGATATGTGAGGCATCGACACGGCTCATTTGTCCGGCGCCGATACCGACCGTCGCGAGGTCACGCGCATAGACGATTGTGTTCGATTTGACGTGTTTCCCAACCGTGAAGGCAAACAACATATCGGCAATTTCCGCCTCGGTCGGTGCGCGTTTGGTGGCGGTTTTCAAATCGGATTTCGTGGTTTTACCATTGTCGCGACCCTGAAGTAGAAATCCTCCCGCAACTTGCTTGATCGCCCGGCCAGAAGCTGTGGGGTCAGGCAGGACACCGGTGAGGAGCAAGCGAAGGTTTTTGCGTTTTGCCAATAGCTCCAATGCATCCGCATCGGCTTCCGGAGCCACGATCACTTCAACAAACAAATCAGCCAAGGCTTTCACGGTTGCCGCATTCAGCGTCCGATTGAGCGCTATAATGCCGCCGAAGGCGCTGACGGGGTCACAGGCCACGGCCTTTTTGAACGCATCTTCCAGACTGTCGGCAATGGCGACACCGCAAGGATTGGCGTGTTTGATGATCGCACAGGCCGGACGCTCGAATTCCGCTACCAGTTCATAGGCGGCGTCCGTGTCATTGAGGTTATTGTAACTAAGGCCTTTACCTTGGACTTGGTCGGAGGTTGAGACACCGGGGCGGAATTCAGATGATGAATAGAAGGCCGCCGTTTGATGGGGATTCTCGCCATACCGGAGCGTCTGCTGGAGCCGGCCACCGAACGCGAAAAATTCCGGGTATGGCTCATCGATTTGCTCGCTGAACCAATTGGCGATAGCGGCATCATACGCCGCCGTTCGCGCATAAGCGGTCGCCGCGAGATTGCGGCGTAAGTCCAATGATATGCTGCCTTTGTGGGCCTCCATATCCAGCATGACGGATTGATATTGCTGAGGGTCGATGACGATTGTTGTGAAGGCATGGTTCTTGGCGGTAGCGCGAATCAATGCCGGCCCGCCAATATCGATGTTCTCGACACAGGTGGCGAAATTTGCATCACTTCGGGCGGTTTCCTCGAAGGCATAAAGATTGACGACAATAAGGTCGATGAGCTCAATATCATTCTCGGCCATTTCTGATTTATCGCCGTCATCATCGCGTCGAGCCAAAATGCCGCCGTGAATTTTCGGGTGCAGGGTTTTGACCCTTCCGCCTAAAATTTCCGGGGATCCTGTATATTCCGATACCTCGAGGACGGGAATGTCTCCGTCTCTGATGGCTTTGGCGGTGCCTCCCGTGGAGAGGAGCTCGACGCCATTGTCGTGGAGAAATTGGGCGAACTCGACGAGACCGGTTTTGTCGGTGACCGATAGGAGTGCACGTTTGATTGGGGTATCTACCATGATTTTATTCTCGTCGATTTTGATGTTTTAGATGATTGCTGCGTCTGTTGTGTTATGTCTCGCATACTCCGGAACTAATTGTTTTAGCGCTTCGAGAGTATCTTCGCGGCGGCGGCCTCTGGCGGCATTTTCTAGGCCGTCGATACCTGAACAAAGTTCTTTCAGATCACTTGTCCTGGGTGTGGCCAACAATAAGCTAGGGTGTGAGGACGGCAATAAGGACTCGCCTTCGTGAAGGAGTTCCTCGTGCAATTTTTCTCCGGCGCGCAGTCCGGTGATCTGAATTTCGATGTCCTCGTTGGGTTGGAAGCCCGCAAGGCGGATCATTTGTTCGGCAAGTTCTAAAATCTTTACTGGCGCACCCATTTCCAGCACATGGATGCGACCGGCATCCCGCCCGCCTGAGGTACCTAATGCAGAAGCCTGCAATACCAATTCTACCGCTTCACGGATCGTCATGAAAAACCGTGTCACTTCCGGATGGGTGATGGTCAACGGTCCACCCGCTTCCAACTGTTTTTGGAATAGCGGTACGACCGAGCCTGTCGATCCCAATACATTTCCGAACCGGACGGTCACAAAACGAGTTCCGTCGGTCTTCGCCGTATCGATGTCTAAGGCTTGGCAGTAGCTCTCCGCCAATCGCTTGGTGGCGCCCATAATATTGGGGGGGTTTACGGCTTTGTCCGTCGATATCAACACCATGGCTTTGACGCCATGCGTGACGCAAGCGTCGGCGACGTTCCGGCTCCCGATAACATTGGTTAGAACACCTTCTACCGGATTCTGTTCAACCATCGGCACATGTTTCAATGCGGCGGCATGAAAGACGAGTGTTGGTTTTTGGGAGATCATTACTTGATTAACCCGTTCTCTGTCCCTCACATCGCCGACGACGGCAAACCTCTTGATATGGGGATGTCT
>CAXAGK010000195.1:0-7067 GCA_963968305.1 uncultured Rickettsiales bacterium
GGATACATCTTGCGGCAAGATGTTTACGGCGCTGACGCTTGAAAAGGAAATGCGCGCGCGGGGCATGAAAGCGGATTTCCGGGCAACCGGTCAGACCGGTATCTTTATTACCGGTAGCGGTGTTGCCATCGATGCAGTGGTCTCCGATTTCATTTCTGGCTCCGTCGAATGGCTGTGCCCGGAAAACGACCCGGATCACTGGGACGTTGTTGAGGGGCAAGGCTCGATCTTCCACGCCGGATACGCAGGCGTTACGTTGGGACTGATCCACGGCTCGCAACCGGATGTACTCGTGGTGTGCCACGACCCGGGACGACCGCATATGCGCGGCACGCCCGCAATTCCGGTGCGCGGCCTCACCGAAGTGATCGAGGCGGCGAGTGCCGCCGCTAGGGTCACCAATCCTGACGTGCGGTGCATTGGTTGTGCGATCAACACATCGAAACTGTCCGATGTGGAGGCCGAGGCCGAACTGCAGCGCGCTCGGGACGAGACAGGGCTTCCGGCCATTGATCCGGTGAAACATGGCGTCGGCGTACTCGTGGATGCGCTATAGCGAATGCGACAGCTGAACGCCTACGCCGAAACCTGGCCGCTTCGTGAAGTTTTCACAATTTCGCGCGGCAGCCGCACGGAGACGCCGGTCATTGTCTGTGCGCTGGAGCAGGACGGCATCCGTGCTTGGGGCGAAGGACAACCCAATCCGCGATATGATGAGACGCCGGAGAGCTCTCTTGCCGAAATTGACGCCGTGCGGGGCGATATCGAAGCGGGTCAGATCGACCGATTGTCCCTGCAAGACGCCATGTCCGCCGGTGCCGCGCGAAATGCGATAGATTGCGCATTTTGGGATTTGGAGGCGAAACGGGCGGGAAAGCGCGCTTGGCAGTTGGCGGGCCTGCCGGAACCGAAACCCGTTACGACTGCGTATACGCTGAGCGTGGCGTCACCCGAGGCAATGGCCGCAGCTGCTCAACGCAACGCTCACAGGCCCCTAATCAAGATGAAACTCACGGGGGAAGGGGATTTGGAGCGGGTCCGCGCCGTCCGCGAAGTGCTGCCGGAGGCGCCGATCATCGTCGACGCCAACGAAGGTTGGGAGGTTGGCATGGTGGAACGCTTCGCTATCGAACTGAAAAAACTACATGTGCAGCTTGTTGAGCAGCCTTTGCCGTCATCCGACGACGGTGCGCTCGGTGATTTGGCGCACCCTCTACCGTTCTGCGCCGATGAATCCTGCCATACCAGCGCTGATCTCGAGCGTTTGCGCGACCTCTACGATGTCGTGAACATCAAACTCGATAAGACCGGCGGTCTGACAGAGGCCTTGAAGCTGCGACAAGCCGCGCTCGATGTCGGGATGGATGTGATGGTGGGTTGCATGGTGGCGACGTCCTTGTCGATGGCGCCGGGGGTATTGGTGGCACAGGGGGCGGTGGTAGTCGACCTCGATGGACCACTCCTTTTAGCGCGCGACCGGGATGCGGGGCTCCACTATGACGAGGCCGGTCGAGTGCATCCGCCGGAAGTGGCGCTTTGGGGATGAACTAGCCGAGCCAATCGCGCTGTCCGCTATCGGGTGCCCGCCTATATCACATATTCATCAGCTAGCAGCGGAAAGTAGGTCATGGCCGATACTGAAACCAAATTACCTTTAGAGGGCGTTCGCGTCCTCGATATTGCGACTTTCGTGGCGGCACCCTTCGCCTCGACCATCATGTCGGAATTCGGAGCCGAGGTGATCAAGGTGGAAAACCCGCAGGGCGGCGATCCGTGGCGGCACTACGGCACGAAGACGGCGCGGAATGGCGATACGCTTGCTTGGATGACGGAATCTCGGAACAAAACCTCTGTGACCCTCGACCTGCGCACACCCGAGGGAGTCGATATCCTCAAGCAATTGGTCAAGGTGTCGGACGTCATGTGCGAAAATTTCCGGCCAGGCACATTGGAGAAATGGGGTTTAGGGTGGGACGTTCTCAATGCCATCAATCCGGGCCTCGTGCTCTTGCGGGTCTCAGGCTATGGCCAGACCGGGCCCTACAAGCAACGCCCTGGTTTCGCGCGTATCGCGCAAGCCTTCGGCGGTTTGACCCATCTGGCGGGCATGCCAGATGGCCCGCCCGTGACGCCAGGCTCGACCTCGCTTGCGGATTATACCTCCGGTCTCTATGGCGCTGTCGGCATCATGATGGCGTTGAAGAGCCGCGATCAGACCGGCGAAGGCCAAGTCATTGATATGGCGCTCTACGAATCGATTTTCCGTTTTCTCGATGAGATGGTGCCGGCTTACGCGAAGGACGGCACGGTTCGACAGCGCGAAGGGATGGGCACCAAGCTCGCCTGCCCGCATGGGCATTTCCAGACTGGAGACGACAAATGGGTGTCGATCGCTTGCACGTCGGACCGCATGTTCGAGCGACTGGCGAAAGTCATGGAACAGCCCGAGCTTGCCGGGTCCGATATGTATCAGACGACGGCGCAGCGGATCGCATCGCGCGAGACCGTTGATGGCTTGGTGACAGAGTTTACCCGCAGCTACCGGCAATCCGAGGTCTTGCAGAGGTGTACCGACGGTGACGTGCCGTGCGGGGCGATCAACTCTGTCGCCGATATCTTCGAGGATCCGCAATTCGAGGCGCGCGAAAATCTGCTGCGCTTTGTGGACCCGGAAGCAGGCGAGATCGTCATTCCCGGGGTGATCCCGAAATTGTCCAAGACGCCGGGCCGGGTGAAACATGTGGGCCCACCGATCGGCAACGGTATCGATTCGATATACGGAGACCTACTCGGTATGTCGGCGTCGGAGATTGCGGCGTTGAAGGAAAAAGGCGTGATCTAACACCGTCAGCGCCTATTTTTTGAAAAGCGCCTGTGTTTTCTTGTCGAGCCAATTTTGTCGACGCGCTGAGAAGCGATTGTCCGCGAGTAATCTTTGCGCACGGTCGAAGCGCGCGGCATTTCTTTTCTGCAGCGAGCGTTCCTGCGCGATTTGCGTATTTCTGGTCTTTCGCCGTTCAGCCCGCCAGATTTTATAGACCTTTGCTCGATAGGGATTGTGCAACGCTCTCGTAGCAGAATGATAGTGCTTCACCGCCTGCACCCATGACCGTTTGTCTTGGCGCAGCTTGACCAGGAATTCGGCGGCATATGCGGTGTTCTTGGCAGGATCAAACGCATCGTCGAGCGATTTGAACGCCTTTGGGTGATACTTCAAGTTAATCTGCATGCAGCCGACATCGATATTCCGCACGCCTTGGCGCTTAAGTTTGCGCACGGCGCGGATCGCCGCCTGTTTTGTGGGCAAGTAGCGCCCCTTGCCGCCGGACGTTAGCGTCCACGGCCAGGCAATATTTTCCCGACGGTTCTTATCCCACCGCCCGGACTCGGCAATGGAGATGGCATGGAGGAGTTTGCGAGGGATTCGGCGCGCCGCTTCTTGCCCGGCCGTGGCGCGTTGGCACAATCCCGCGGTATCCCGTGGTTTTGACGCCGCCGGTGACACGGAGAGCGCCGCGAACACGACCGCCGCGACCATCCAGGTCCGCAATTTGATAGATGCTATGAAACCCAATTAGTCCTCCTTGGGAAGACAGTTATGCAGGGGATATGCCATTCCTCGGTGTTATAAACGGGGCGGGTTCTCATCGCCGCCGTTGATCGGCTTTTGCATGATCACGGTATCGACCCAACGATCAAATTTAAAGCCAGTACCTTTCAGCGTGCCGACCATGCGAAACCCAAGGCTTTCATGAAGTTTGTTGGAGGCGACGTGATCTCTATCCCCCATGACGGCGATCATTTGGCGCACCGGCGTACACTCTATCCGTTCGATCAAGGACTCGAGTAATAAGTATCCCAATCTCCGGCGGGGAAAGTGGTGATCGACATAGACCGTGTTTTCAACGGTAAAACGATAGGCCGGGCGTGGCTGATAAGAGCTGCAATAAGCATATCCGACGATGTCGCCGTCCAGTTCCGCGACGATATAGGGCATGTCGAGCGCGCGCACGACATCGAAGCGGTGAATGATTTCCGCCGTATCCGTTGGCGATTCCTCGAAAGACGCCAGTCCGTTAGGAACATGGTAGCCGTGCATATTGGCGATTCGTTGATGGTCGCGCACTTCCGCGTCTCGAATGGTCGCCTTGGTGGCGATTTCAGGCATATCTTGCTTCCAATACGAGACGAATATTCCATGTTTACTGTTTGTAAAGAGTTCCGATCAAGACTGATAGAGGACGGCAGTAACGGAAGAATTCCTCCCCACCGTTTGCGTTGCCATATACGACGATATTGTGCCAAAGAATGTCAAAAATTTTAATCGCCGAAGATGATGAAGCCATGCGTGAATTTCTCACACAAGTGCTGCTTCGCCAGGGTCATACCATCAAAGTGGTGTCCAACGGTGCCGATGCATTGAAAGCGTTAGGGGGGTACGATCTTCTGCTCTCGGATATCCGTACGCCGGAGATCAATGGTGTTTCGCTTGTGCGTTGTGTCGCGCGTGACCATCCGAACCTCGCCATCCTTTTTGTGACCGGATACGTGAGCGAAGTTAAACGGGAGTCGGAATTCGACTTTGTACGGCCCGAAGTGTTGCCCAAGCGGTTTAAGTTGGCGGAGTTGGTTGACGTTGTCGATCGTATGCTCGTGGCCTGACCGGCCTTAACCCGTGTAGTAAGGCGCTTCGCCCTTCAGCTGTGTGCGGTGCATGATACGGCGCTCGCTGTCGTCGAAGGCTTCGCGGCGGTGCATGACACAACGATTGTCCCAGAATACGAGATCGCCTCTTTCCCAACGGTGGGTATAGACGAAACGGTCCTGCATGGTGTGGGCCCATATTTCGTCGAGCAAGGCTTCGCTCTCTTCCACAGGCAGCCCCAGGATATAGGCATTGGGACGACGGCCGAGGAAGAGCGCGGTACGCCCCGTCGCTGGATGAGTGCGCAATAGGCGGTGATGTGCCCCCGGTGCCTTGGAGACATCCATTACCGCCGGCATACCGGTGCGCAAGGTGCCGGCACTGGTATACGAAGAATCATGGATCGCAGAGCAATCCTTAATCCGCTCCAATAGCGCGGACGGCAGGGCGTCGAACGCCGCGTACATGTTGAGGTAGCTTGTCTCTCCGCCCACCCCCTTCGTCACGTCGAGTGCGTAGAGGCCGCTCGCGATTGCGGGTTCGGGATTATAGGACATGTCGGTATGCCAAATCAGCTCGCCGGTTCCGAGGAATCCGATGGGCGCGCCGTTTTTCTTCACATTGGAGATCACGGTGATTTCGGGTGGAATGTCGCGGTTGAGCAGCGCGTCGCCGACCGGAGCCCGGTCGCATTCGCCGAAATGACCACTGAAACGGAGCAGATCGGCATCGCTCAGCTCTTGGCCACGAAAGATCATGACCGGATGTTTATTCCAAATACGCTGGAGTTCTGCTGTGGCCGCTTCATTAAAGGGCTCTCGAAGGTCGATGCCGGAAATGAAGGTGCCGAGTGCTTGTGAACTGGGTTCAATTTGTAGGGTCATTGTTTTGCTCCCTGCTTTCGTACTCTTTCGAAAGCTATATACGCCGCGACGTTGATGAAGAAACGGTGGTTCAGCTTGTCCCGGATGTTTTGCGGCGCACCCTCATTGCGGCTGTCAATGCGATCTTGTGATGGAGAGTCAAGCGCGGGGAGATAAGCAGCATGGCCGGTTCATCGTCGACGCCGCAATTTTCCGGCAATTTGATTGGAATTGCGCTGATCGTTGCGGCGACCCTGGTCATGATCCTGCAGCATTCGTTGGTAAAGGTATTGGCGGCGGAGATGTCGATCCTGGAGATCGTCTTTTTCCGGACCGCGACTGCCGTGTTGTTTTTTCTGCCGTGGATGTTGCGCTCGGGCCTGGCGATTTTCCGGACAGAACGGATCGGGCTGCATATCTTGCGGGCGACGTTTCAGACTTTCTCCGCGTTCGGGTTCTTTCTCGGCCTCGCCATCGTGCCCTTGGCGACCGTCACGGCTTTACATTTCACGACGCCGATTTTCGCGGTGCTAATCGGGATATTTATCCTCGGTGAACGGGTGAGTGTGCGGCGCTGGTCAGCGATCTTGGCGGGGTTCGTTGGAACAATGTTAATTTTACGACCGGGTGTCTCGACCGTTGGCTACGGCGAATTACTGGTCCTCGGCTCCGCTGTCGCCTGGGCCTGCGCGATCATCGTCATCAAGGTATTGTCACGCACGGACACTAGCGTGACCATTACCGCCTATATGTATGTGTTGATGACCCCGGCGACGCTGATCGCCGCGTCTTTCGATTGGACTTGGCCGATGTTAGAGCAATACGGCTGGTTGGTGGCGATCGGCCTGACGGGCGCGCTCGGCCATGTGTTGACGGCGGAAGCGCTGAAGCGCGGCGAAACTCATGTCGTCACCCCATTCGATTTCTTCCGTCTGATCTGGGCGACTTTGATCGGCATCCTGTTGTTCGGCGAATCGGTCGACAATCTCGTGTGGATCGGCGGTGCGATCGTGATTGCAAGCGTTAGCTACATCGCGTGGCGCGAACGCCAGATCGCGATTTCACAATCATCCACATCTGAGACTTGAACGGCCCGCCGATAGGTGCTATTTCCCCGCCACTCCTAGGATGGGTCCGTAGCTCAGCTGGTTAGAGCGCCGTCTTGACATGGCGGAGGTCACAAGTTCGAGTCTTGTCGGACCCACCAATCTTTTCAGATACTTAGCTAATTTCCTCAAGCTCATGATTTCTCATTTGGACCAATTCTGGACCAGTGAGGAAAAATCATGGCCAGTTTCACGAAGAGAAATGGCAGGTGGAGGGCACGGGTCAGAAGAGCAGACCTACCATCACTTACTAAGAGTTTCCCGACTTAGACCTTAGCTCTGAAGTGAAGCCAGAGGGTTGAGGGTGACCTTGAGAAGTTTTTCACTGAACGAGTCACTGCAGATCACCAGCTGGTGACACTGGGTGATCTTCTCAGGAAGTATGGGGATGAGGTCACCTCTACGAAGAAGGGCAGAGACAAAGAAAAGTACAGACTTAGAATTCTACAGAGG
>CAXAGK010000196.1:0-7038 GCA_963968305.1 uncultured Rickettsiales bacterium
GGACGGGCTTGGCCGGGCCCGCATTGCCCTCGCCTTCGCGCTTGGCCAATGGGGGGCGTGGCTCGCGGACGACACGCCGCAGCCCGCTCTCGACGATGCGGAGGCGCTACAAGAGGCTATGTACCGCTCCGCCCTGCGTCTAGCGCAAAGCCCCGGCGGAGAGGCTCGAATCATGTTCGAGAACGCAGCCCAGGGCCAACAGCTCTCATGGAACACAGATGTCGATTACGGTGCATTTCTTGAGAACGCCAATCCCGCGCTACGGCACGCGGTCGAGACACTTTACAACAAGGCGGACGGGGACCTAGCCGGCGACCTGGAACGATTGGCGAAGACCCCGCGCATTGCAGCTTCCTCCCATGCGCTCGATTTCTGGGCCGCTCCTGGGCGCAACACAATAGGCCAACCGAAAATCCCAGTGATGCGGCTCCATATGGTCGGCGATTACCAAATCCCCTACACGCTGATGTTGGGCTATATCGACGCCGTCCGGGCCAACGGCTGCGGAGAGCTGGTGCGTACCGCACTAGTGCGCTCCACCGGACACTGCAATTTCGCCACTGCCGAAAGCGCCGTCGCGATAGAAACAATGCTGGCGCGGTTGGAAACGGGAGATTGGCCTGACACCAGCCCTGAGGCTCTCAACGCGCGGGCAACAGCGCTTGATGCGGGCGATAGCGCGCGTTTCATGGAAATAGACGGGTATGAAGCGCCTCACTTCAACCGAACTTGGGTGCCGGGGTAGCTCCCAAAACCGTCATTCCGGACGCAATCGCGATCCGGAATTATAGCCTGAGACTAATCGTTGAAATAGCTGGGGCAATGTGAAACACAGGCTATAGTTCCGGGTTCACTTCGTGCCGCGGAATGACGGAGATTTGTTCGTATACTGCGTATTATCGCCCAGCCCGCACCAATTTCCCTGGCAACGCGCCCGTATGCTCGCCGCGCTCGAAGACCGTCTCGCCAGCGACCATGGTGGCAGCATAACCGTCAACACCTTGGACCAACCGCTTGCCGCCCGCCGGCAGATCATTCACCAGATGCGGCGGATGGATACGTAGCCCCGCGTGGTCGATCACGTTGACGTCGGCCCGCAGCCCCGGCGCAAGGCGGCCTCGATCCTTAAATCCGTAAAAATCGGCAGTCTCCGCGGTTTGCGCCTTTACCACCGTCTCCAGCGGCAGGCCCGGCCCGCGTGAACGATCGCGCGCCCAGTGGGTCAGCAGATATGTCGGCATGCTGGCGTCGACGACCGAGCCGCAATGCGCCCCGCCGTCGCTCAACCCTGACAGGGTCGCCGGGTCGAGCAGCATTTCCCGCACGTCGGACAGATCGCCCGCGACATAGTTCGTAACCGGGCAATACAGGAACCGGTCGAGGCCTTCGATGATGTAGTCGTAGGCGACTTCCTCCACGGTGCGGTTGCTCTTGGCTGCAATGTTGACCACGCACCGCTCCTCGGAAGGTTCGTAATCCGCATCTGGGCCAAAGGTGTACATCCGGTCCCAGCGCGTAATGGCGCGTACGCGGGACGGCGATAGACGGTCCATCGCTGCCTCCGACATTTCCGCCTTCAAAATACGCTCCCGCACGGCAGGATCACGCATCCGCGCTAGGCGATCTTCCGCCGACAACGATCGGAGCTCTTGAAAGGCCGCGTTAGCGGAGAACGGTGTGAGTGTCGCACCGACGCCGAGCAGCACACCAACCGGACGGCAGGCCACCTGCCCGGAGAGCGGCGCCCCCGCTGCCCGGGCCTTATGAATACCAGATATCAGGCGTTGCCAGCGCGTCGGGTCACTGATGTTCTGGGTGATTAGGAACCAGACCGGGCGTCCCGTCTGCCGCGCCAGATCCGTGAGCCAAGCCATCTCGGCTTCCTCATTCTCGAACTCGGTGTTGATGCCGAAAGCGCCGTGATCAAATCCGGCTAAAGCGGAGCCGATACCCATCATCTCGTCGACCTCGGAATAGCGGCTCGGCACGAACCCGCCCGACAGAGTCTTGTGCGAATTGGTGAGCGAGGTCGTGAAGCCGAACGCCCCGGCGGCGAGCGCTTCCACGGTCAGCGCCTTCATCGCGGCGATATCCTCCGCCGTTGCTGGCTCCAGATTGATCGCCCGCTCTCCCATCACATAGACACGGAGCGGCAGATGGCCGAGCTGAGCGCCAACATCGATGGTGCGCGGCTGGCGCGCCAAGGCATCGAGGAATTCGGGAAAACTCTCCCAATCGTAGGTGACACCTTCCTCAAGCGCGGTGCCCGGGATTTCCTCTATCGCCTCCATCAGGTCGATCAGCTCGCGATGATGCTCCGGCTTGACTGGTGCAAAGCCGACACCGCAATTCCCGAACACCGTCGTGGTGACCCCATGCCAGGAGGACGGCGCCAAGATCGGGTCCCAAGTCGCCTGCCCGTCGTAATGGGTGTGCACATCAACCCAACCAGGTGCAACCAGCAGACCATCCGCATCGATCTCGCGCGTGCCCGGCCCAGCCTTGCCGCCGACCTCGACAATCTTTCCGCCCTCGATCGCGATATCGCCCGTATAGGGCGCTTCGCCGTTGCCGTCGACAATGGTTCCGCCGCGTATGACCGTATCATGCATCGCACTCTCTCCCGAATGTCCCGTCGAGGCCCCAAGCACGGGGCGTTACGAGGAATTTATAGCGGATGCGAAGAAGGCAATAGCGCCACGATCCTGCGGCATGTCATCCAAGCACGAGAAGCCACCTCGCCCGTCCCTTCCAAATTCCATATACTGTCGCCGCAATTCAACGGAGCCCGATCAATGCCTGAATCAATCCCCGGCCCGGACGGCCAACCACGCTGCAGCTGGTGCATCGTCACGCCGGAATACGTCCGCTATCACGATACCGAATGGGGCTTCCCCGTCACGGACGACCAACGTCTGTTTGAGAAAATCTGCCTCGAGGGATTTCAATCCGGCTTGAGCTGGCGGACCATCCTCACCAAGCGCGAGGACTTCCGCCGCGTTTTCCATGGCTTCGACTACGACCGCGTCGCCAAATTCACCGAGAAGGACGTGGAGCGCCTTCTCCAAGACGCCTCGATCATCCGCCATCGTGGCAAGATCGAAGCCACAATCAACAACGCCAAACGCGCCCAAGAGATGATTGCCTCCGAAGGCTCGATCGCCGCCTATTTCTGGAGTTTTGAGCCAGACCCAGCGACCGTCCCCGCGCCGCAGACAATCACGACTTCGCCCGAATCTACCGCCATATCAAAAGATCTCAAGAAACGCGGCTGGAAATTTGTCGGACCCACAACCGTCTTCGCCTTCATGCAGGCCATGGGTCTGATCAACGACCACATGGAGGGCTGCATTACGGGCGCGGAAGTCGCGCGGGTACGCAAGACGTTTAAACGGCCAGGGACATAGTTATCCGTCTCGCGGACCCAATTTAACGCCGACCATTTCCTCATACAGTGTTATCAGAGCACTACCATCATTCTTGTTCAGCCCCGCCGACCGAGCCATCTGGTAGATCTGCTGCGAAGCCGCGGCCATGAACATCGGCACGCCGAGCGCCTTCGCGAACGCTGTCTCTAGCTCCTGATCCTTGTAGGAGATATCGATGGTGCCGCCGGGCGAGAAATCACCGCTGAGATAGCGCGGCGCGGCTGCCTGAAAGCTGTTCGAATTTCCCGTACTCACGCCAATTACATCGACCATCTGCTGCGGATCGAGCCCCGCCTTGGCGCCGAGTGCCATTGCCTCAGCGATTACCACCTTGGTAACCTGAGTGATCATGTTGTTGCAAAGCTTCATGGCCAGCCCATGCCCGATCTCGCCCATATGGAAGATATTCGCCGAGATCGCCTCGAAATAAGGCCGACAGGCCTCAACGACTGACGCGTCGCCGCCGACGATCACCGACAGCTCGCCGGATACCGCGCGCGGCACTCCTCCACTGACCGGCGCGTCGAGCATCCGGATGCCTTTCTCCGCCAAGATATCGTGCAGTTCCTTCACCATGATCGGGTCGACCGTGGCGCTACACACGAAGGTGTCGCCCGCCTGCGCGCCCTCCAAGATACCACCGTCCCCCAGCACCACGTCTCGGATCTGCGCCGAAGTCTCGACGATGCAGATGACAGTTGAGGCACCCTGCGCCACGCCCGCCGGACCATTTGCGATTCTGGCGCCGAGACCGGCAAAGCGTTCGTTCTTCGCGGGGTCGATATCGTAGGCGACCATATCGAAGTCGGCTTTCAGCAGATTGGCCGCCATTCCGCCACCCATCATCCCCATGCCGATAAAGCCGATGGTGTTGATGCGATCGTTCATGAGAGACCTCCCGAGACATCAATGGTCAGTCCGGTGATGAAATCCGCGTCACTCGACAGCAGAAACGCGATAACGCCTGCCTGGTCGCGCGCCGTAGCGATCCGCTTCAGCGGCACGGCTTCGATTTCCGCAGCCTGGTTTTCGGCGCTGCGCTTCTCCCAATGGGGCATCAAGCGCTCTGTCAGCGTGAGGCTTGGCGCGATCGCATTCACGTTGACACCGTCAGGCCCAAGTTCGAGTGACAGCTTGCGGGTCAAGGCGATGATGCCGCCCTTCGCCGCCGCGTAGGCGGAACTGCTCTTGGCGCTAAGACCCCGCCCGGCAATGGACGCCAGGTTGACGATCTTTCCGCTTCCCGCCTTTTTCATGACGGGAATGACCGCATTGCTGAATAAAAACGTGGCGTTGAGATTGAAATCGATCAGCTTTTGCCAGTCACCGAAGCTCATCTCGTCGATGGGAACGCTCGGGTTCTCGACGATGGTGCTGCCGCCGACCGCGTTCACCAACAGGTCGATACCACCGTATTTGGCTTCGACATCCGCGATCAGGGTGCGCACCTGAGCCTCGTCCATCGCATTGATGCAACGGCCATCCACCGACCCGGGAGCATCCGCCAGCTCAGCCGTCATCTTGTCGAGCCGCCCTTGGTCGATCTCGACCGCGACGACCGTCGCCCCCTCATTGATCAGAATATCCGCAGTTGCCCGACCGATACCCGCGCCGGCCGCGGTAATTACCGCCGTCTTGCCTTCGAATCTCATGGATTTTATTCCCTCATTACGTTTCCAACTAAGGTAGGAGAGGCCCTAATGATCGCAAGTCAGGGAAGGCACAGCCTTACTGCGGCAAGAGCCTGTACGATGCGGTAAATACCCAATGGAATGGCGACAGCAACGGTACTGTTCCAAGCCGTTTAAAAGAGCCATAGTTTTCGAATGTTCCATGACCACGTTCAAAGTTGATACAAAGTGCTGATACTCATCACTTGCACGTTGGTCACGACTCTCTATGCGACGACGATTACGATCGCCAACGTATCGCTGCCGCAAATTCAGGGTGCGCTATCCGCAAGTCCCGACCAGGTCGCTTGGATCGTCACCGCCAATCTAATCGCGACAGCTGTCACGATTCCGCTGGCCGGATGGTTCTCCAACAGGTTCGGCCGTCGCCGTTGCATGATATGGGGCACCGTTGGTTTCGGCGTTGCCACACTTATGTGTGGGCTCTCGACCTCGCTCACCGAGCTCATCATTTGGCGCGTGGTGCAGTCGGCTTTCGGCTCGCCGTTGACGCCGATCTCGCAATCGATCGTGATCGACGAATTCACCGGCGAGAAGCGCGGCATGGCCACTGCGATATACAGTATGGGCGTCGGCGTCGCGCCGACGCTGGCACCACTGGTCGGCGGTTATGTCAGCGAAGAGATTTCTTGGCGCTGGGTTTTCTTCATTCTGCTGCCGCTTGCCGTCGTCGCCCTCATAGGTGTCCTCGCCTTCATTAAGCCCGACCCGCCGCGTCGGGAACGGGCGAAGCTCGATTGGACTGGGTTCCTCAGCCTCGCTATCGCCGTCGCCTGCGTGCAGCTCATGTTGGACCGGGGCGAGCGTGAAGACTGGTTCGACTCGATGGAGATCATCATTGAATTGTGCGGGGCGATCGTGTTTGGCTGGATCTTCTTGGTGCACAGCCTGACGAGCGAGCGCCCGTTCATCGACCCGCGGCTGTTGCTCGAACGGAATTTTGTTCTGGGCATCGGTATCGCGACCGTATTCGGTATGCTGTTCGTTACCCCCATGGTGTTGATCCCGGCCATGATTCAGCAGCTGCGGGACGTGCCTGAGTTCACGTCCGGCTTGCTGATCGCTTCACGCAGTCTCGGTACAATGTTGGCCCAAATCCTCATGATCGCATTCGCGCACCGCTGGGACCCGCGACCCTTGTTTCTGATCGGTTTTGGAACGCACACCATCGCGGGCTTGGCGATGATAGAGCTCGATATGAACGCCCCCCTGCCGGACTTGACCTGGATGATGATCATGCAGGGGTTCGGTGTCGGATGCCTATGGGTCCCGATGACCTTGGTGACGTTCTCGAATTTTGACCCGCGTCGGTCAGTGGAGGGCATGGCACTGTTTCATTTCGTCCGCAGCATCGGCTCCAGTTATTACATATCGGCGAGTTTCATTGTCGTTTTCCACACGCAGAAAATTTCTTATAGCGAGCTGGTACAGTGGATTAATCCCTTCAGCGAGCGCTGGCGCATGGCCGATCTACCGGAAGCTTGGAATATCGATACGACCACCGGTCTGGCCAATGTTGCGGGCGAGGTCGCACGCCAGGCAACGGCCGTCGGCTACATAAATTCATTCAACCTGTTCCTGTGGACTACGCTGCTAGCCTACCCGCTCATCGCACTCATCGTCTGGCCACCGCGTGGCTATCGAGAGCGTAACAAGCGATAGTTTATCGGTGTTGAAAAGAGAAAGACGGCGGACAGCCGCGAACCGGCTAAGAGAAAGACTATCGAATTGTCTGCCACCGGCTTAGAGTCGGGAGCCGACCCCGGAACACCCTGAAGGCGAACACATGCGCGAAATCCGCATCGTCGTCACCATGGATTACGAGCGGGCCGCCGGACCTCGAAAAAGCCAGAATTTGGACCCGCGCCTATGCGGATATCGCCGCTGAGTTCAGCTTTCCGGACACCTTTTTCACACAC
>CAXAGK010000197.1:0-7034 GCA_963968305.1 uncultured Rickettsiales bacterium
ACTTCGCGTTTCTCGTTGCGCGAGACGCCGGGCATGACAGGGGCTTTCGGGCTGGTCGTGAGTTCCGTGTTCCGGAGCGTGGCGGTCGAATCTTCCGCAAGGGCAAGAGTTGGCAGGGCGAGGATACCGGAAACCAATCCAAGGCAGATGCAGTATCGTTTTAAGTTTTTCATATCGCCGTCACCTTGCATGCGCATTTCTTGAAATCCGTTTGTTTGGAGATCGGATCCGTCGCATCGAGGGTCAATTTATGATGAGTTGATTGGCATCGAACCAGGGAACCAAGACGAAGCCGTGTGGCGGGCGATTACGACCACGTGTCTCTACCCGGGTGACGATCTTGCCGCGCCGCGACGCAATTTTTACCTCACTGCCGCGTCTCAAACCGCGCGCGGCGGCTTAATTGAGAAGCCCGGTCTCCGCATAAGCGGTCATGGCGGCGGCATCCATTCCCGCGAGGCCGAGACGTTCAAGGGTCAATCCGTCCTTCCACGGAGTCACGTCGAGTAATGCCGCGACGATGTCGACGAAACCTCTGTGGAGCGTAGCATTGCATCCGGCGTTCTCTGCGAGGAGGACAAAGGGGACGTGTGCCAGGGGCAAGTCCGTACCCATCCATGTCCGCCAGATGTCGGCGGGAAGATCGCCGACGCCGCGATAGAAAGCGGATTGGGCGACTGCTTCCTGCACGTCGGCACCTTCGGCACCGTAAAGAATTCGGATATGGTCGAGGACGGAGCGATATCGCACGCCATACGCTTCGCAGACGGCGGGACGCTCCGCGTCTAGAGCTTCGACGAGTTTCCCGGCGTGCGCGGTGTTACCGGTCCCGTAGAAACTGGCACGCTCGCCGTTAGCTTCTGCTCGGTCGTAGTATCCGACATTGAGCAACGCCATCGCCGGATGGATCAGCAGGTTCATGCTTTCGAGGTTCGTTTCGATGACGTTCCGGCAGGGCTCTACCGATTTTGTGATTGCCGCAAGACGGGCCAACGCAGTTTCGCTGCGATTAGCCGGAAAAGCGGCCAGTGGAAGCGCACGGCGTATAAATCCGGGCGTGATGTGAGCACCGGTTCTCGCGGCCGCGTGGGTAGGGGTGACGCCCTCGGTTACGGTCACACCGGCTTTGTCAGCGTCGCGTAGCATGGCGGAGAGCCGAAAGCCGGGCCAATACCCGTGCATGTTCACATGCAGGACCTGCTCGTTCTCAAGGTGCGGGATGAAATCCGCGGCGCGTACTTCAAGGTTCAGCTGCACTTCGTCGAGCACCACGAGGTCTGCGCCGGCCATAGCCTCTGCCGGATCGTCGGTGATCACGGAGATCGCACCGAGTCCGGTCTTACCGGAGATGGTCTCCGACGCCGGTTCGCCGACATGGATACCGCCTGCGGCACGGCAAGCCTCGAGGCATTCGAGCTGATCCGGCCACAACAGGAACCGCACGTCGTGCCCTGCCAAGGCCATATCACCGGCGACCGCGGCTCCGATATTCATGCCGGTATTGCCGATGACCGCGATTTTAAGAGACATGATCTACTCCGCCGCCGAAGCGGTTGGTTGTTGCAGGCGGTCCGCCTTGATCATCTCGGATGCTTTCTCCGCGATCATCAAGGTAGGCGAGTTGGTATTGCCGCTGGTGATGCTAGGCATGACGGAGGCGTCGACCACGCGCAGGCTACGTAATCCGTGAACACGGAGTTGCCCGTCGACAACCGCCATCGGGTCGTCGCCCATCTTACAGGTACCGATGGGGTGAAAGATGGTGCTGGAGATATCCCCCGCCGCCTTGACGAGATCCTCCTGGGTTTCCAACTCCAACCCAGGCTTGAATTCCTGCGGATTGTATTTGGCGAGCGCCGGTTGATTTACGATATCTCGCGTAAAGCGAACCGATTGGGCCGCGACCTGCTTGTCCCGCTCCGCCGACAGATAGTTCGGACGGATCGCCGGTGAATCGTAAGGATCGCTGCTTCTTAGGCGGATCGTGCCCCGGCTCTCTGGGCGCAGATTACAGACGCTGGCGGTAAAGGCAGGGAAGGTGTGCAACGGCTCACCGAACTTATCCAGGGTGAGAGGTTGTACGTGATATTGGATGTTCGGCGTGTCGTAGGAGGGGTCGGACTTCGCGAACGCGCCGAGTTGCGAGGGCGCCATGGTCATCGGGCCACGTTGAAACAGCAGATACTCGAGCCCAATTCCCATCTTCCCAATCAAGCTGTTGGCACGTTCGTTCAAGGTCTCCACGCCTTCGACCCGATAAGCGCAGCGGATTTGCAAGTGATCCTGCAGATTCCCGCCGACGCCTGGCAACTCATGCTGGACGGCGATACCGTGTTCGCGGAGCGCGTCGCCCGGACCGATGCCTGAGAGTTGCAAGATGGTGGGGGAGGCGACGGCACCTGCGGCCAGGATGACTTCACTGAGCGCGTCCGCGACCTGCTCTATTCCTCCAAGGTCGAAGACGACCCCGGTTGCTTTGCCGTCTTTGATGGTGACGCGTTTGGTATGCGCTCCGGTAACGACCCGGAGATTGGGACGGTTCCGAATCGGCTTAAGAAACCCGCGCGAGGTGTTCCAACGCCAGCCACGCTTCTGGTTGACGTGAAAGTAGCCGACACCCAGGTTATTACCGGTATTGAAATCGTCGACTCTCGGCAGGCCGGCCTCGACGGCGGCGTCCATGAAAGCGTCCAATATCTCCCATGAGATACGAGGCTTCTCGATCCGCCACTCGCCGCCACGCGCATGTATATCGCTCGGCTCCAGGGCTAGGTTGTCTTCGGATTTCAGGAAATAGGGTAGCACATCATCCCAGCCCCACCCGGGATTGCCGAGCTGCGCCCAATGATCGTAATCGCGCGCCTGGCCGCGCATGTAGATCATGCCGTTGATGGAGGAACAGCCGCCCAAAACCTTGCCGCGCGGGTAATCAATGGCACGGCCGTTAAGGCCCGGTTCGGGTTCCGTCTTAAAGCCCCAATCGACTTTCGGATTACCGATGCAGTAGAGATATCCGACTGGAATTTTGGTCCAGATATAATCGTCCTTACCGCCCGCTTCGAGCAGCAATACCGAGACGGTAGGGTCGGCGGAAAGGCGGTTCGCGAGAACGCAGCCTGCCGTCCCCGCACCGACGATGATATAGTTGTAACTACCGAATGATCGCGCCATTAATGCTGATATCCCGCTGATCTTTCCACACCGTCTAATATTGCGGAGGGATAGCGAGGGGACAAGGGGCACACTCTCGTCTAGGCGAGAATGTCGGTGGAGAACTAATTACCCCAATTCTTCAATATCGGTACCGTGGAGATCGAGTTCTTCGGTGAGCCGTTGATCAGCTTGTCGCTGTAAACCAGATAAATCAGCACGTTTCGCTTCTGGTCCAAGAAGCGGACAACCTGCATGGTTTTGAACAGGATGGAGGTGCGCTTGTTGAAAACAGATTCGCCGTCCTCAAGCTCTTCCTTGATCGTAATCGGGCCGACTTGGCGGCAGGCGATTGCGGCGTCCGATGAATCCGTTGCGAGACCGACAGCCCCCGAGACACCGCCTTTCTTGGTACGGGAGAGGTGGCAGGTGACGCCGTCAATTTTGGGGTCATCGAAGGCCTCGATGATGATTTTATCGTTGGGGCCGAGCAGTTTGAAGACGATGCTGACGCTTCCAATTTCTTCTGCACTCACGGTGCTTGTGGCGAGGAGGAAAGTGAGTGCTGCGGTTAAAACTCTCATCCGCCGGCTAACTGCGGCAGAATATGGACTTCGCTGTCCGGCTGAATCGGCTCCAGGAGAGATTCCTGGAACAGCTGACCGTCGATCGCGTAGGCGGCCCCTTCTTCCAGATGAGGTTTGATCTCGGGGAACTCCTCGGAGAATGCCCGAATCAGTTGTTTTATGGTAGCGACATTCGGGTATTCGAATTCGGTTTTGCCGTTGGTATAGCGCGCTAGCGCCGCGGTGATCGTGACATGTGCCATAGACTATAGTTCGGGTATTCCACGGGAATATTCAAGAGTGAAATGGGAAGGATACTTCACCCTGCGTTTGTTGAAGGGGGAGATCTGTGTGTGGGATCATGCTTTGATTGGTGCAGTATGAGCCTTTTCATCCCAAGCAAATGCATAAGAAAAACCCCCGCCCAATTGGGCAAGGGTTTCTCGAAAGTCTTGAAAGAGGAGGGTGGCTTATTCGGCCGCCTTCTTCATTTCGTCCAGTCTCGCCATAATCTTTGGCGGCGACATCGGCAGTTCTGCAAACCGGACGCCGGTGGCGCGGCTGACCGCGTTGGCGACCGCCGCCATCGGCGGAATGATCGGTGTTTCGCCGATCCCACGCACACCAAAGGGGTGGCGCGGGTTCGGCTCTTCAACGATCACCGTGCTGATCATCGGCAGATCGGAGCAGACCGGGATTCTGTAGTCGAGGAAACCGGTATTCTCCATCTGGCCTTTGTCGTTATAGATGTACTCTTCGTTGAGGGCCCAGCCGATGCCTTGCGCAGCACCACCTTGGAATTGTCCCTCGACATATGCCCGGTGAATGGCCTTGCCGGCATCCTGCAGAACGGTATAGCGCAGGACGTCGACCTTGCCGGTCTCCGGGTCCACTTCAACGTCGACCATGTGCATGCCAAAGCTAGGTGCCGCTCCTTGCGCGTTGATTTGCGCATGTCCCGCGATCGGTCCGCCGGTCTTGTTGGCGTGCTTGGCGATGTCGGCCAGGGTCATCGGCTCGAAGTCGCCGGCGTTCGGGCCGGACGGCTTGATGAGACCGGCTTCCCAGGTCACGGCTTCCTCATCGATCTCCCAAACCTTTGCCGCGCGGGCACAGGCCTGTTGGATGATGTCTTCGGATGCCTGAACCACGGCCATACCACTCGAGAAAGTCGCCCGGCTGCCGCCCGTGAGGAACGTATAGCCCAACGAACTCGTGTCCCCGATGATTGGGCGCACGTCCTCGTATTCGACGCCGAGCGTCTCCGCAGCCATCAAGGCCATGGAAGCGCGTGAGCCGCCGATATCGGGCGTACCGATCATCAGGTTGAGTGTGCCGTCAACATTCAGCTGCAAGGCCGCACAGGACTCACCGCCGATGTTGAACCAGAAGCCCGATGCCACGCCACGTCCCTGATTGGGGCCGAGCGGGGTGTTGTAGTGCTGATGGGCTTTGGCTTCTTCAAGGATCTGCGGATAGCCAATTGCGCCGAATTTGGGGCCATAGGCTGCACGGGTGCCTTCCTTCGCCTCGTTCTTTTGGCGAAGTTCGACTGGATCCATATTCAGCTTTTGGGCGATTTCGTCGACCACGCATTCGACCGCATACTCGGAGATCGGTGCCCCTGGAGCGCGGTAGGCCGCGACCTTCGGACGATTGGTGACAATGTCGAAACCGACGACTTTAACATTCTCCATGTCGTACGGCGCGAAGGCGCACATGCACCCTGGCTGTACTGGAGAGCCCGCAAAAGCGCCCGCCTGATACTTCAGGATGGCTTCGCCGGCCACGAGGGTGCCGTCGTTCTTGACGCCTATCTTGACCCAGACATTGGCGCCTGAGGTTGGACCCGTTGCTCGCATGACATCATCGCGGTTCATGATCATCTTGACCGGGTGATGGCATTTCTTCGAAAGCAACAATGCCAACGGCTCGAGATAGACTACGGTTTTACCACCGAAACCGCCGCCGATCTCCGAAGAGGTGACGCGCAATTTCGAGACGTCCATGCCGATCAGCTTGGCGCAGTGGCCGCGGACGACGAAATGTCCTTGGGTCGTGCACCAAAGATCGGCAGTGCCGTCTTCGGAGTAGTTTGCAACGCAGGCATGCGGTTCGATATAGCCTTGGTGAACTGCACTGGTGTCGAACTCGCGTTCGATGATGATATCGGCGCTCGCGAAACCGGCTTCGACATCGCCGCAGCCGAACTCGACCCGCTTGGCCACGTTCGACGCTTTGGTCGGCGCCGGATCGACACCTTCCGTGATCATGTCGTTGTGAAGAATCGGCGCATCGTCGGCCATAGCGGCGACCGGATCGATGACATGAGGCAACACTTCGTACTCGACTTTGATCAGCTTCAGCGCTTGCCGCGCAACGGCGGAACTGGTCGCCGCGACTGCGGCTACCGGATGTCCGTCATACAAGGCTTTTTCCCGCGCCATGACGTTGCGGGTCATGTCCTTGTAATTGATCATCATCTCACCGGCCGGGGCCAGTTCCGACGGCATGTCCTCAAAGTCGTCGCGGCATACCACTGCCTTGACGCCTTTCAGGGCTTCCGCCTTCGAAGTGTCGATCGACTTGATGATCGCATGGGCATGCGGACTACGGAGAACTTGGCCGACCAATTGGTTCGGCATGTTGAAATCCGCGCCGAATTTTGCCCGCCCAGTCACCTTGTCGACACCGTCCGGACGAACCGGACTGCTGCCGACCAATTTTAGATCTGTCGTGCGAACGTCATCGGGCATATTATGCTCCTCTCATCTCCGAGGCCGCGTCTTGGACGGCCCGGACGATTTTGTCGTAGCCGGTGCAGCGGCACAGGTTACCGGCGAGCCAATACCGAATCTCTGTCTCGGTCGGATCAGGGTTCTTCTCCAGCAACGCCTTTGAAGCAATCAGAAAGCCAGGGGTGCAAATGCCGCATTGCAGGGCGGCGTGCTCCAGGAATTTCTGTTGCAGCGGATGCAGTTGGTCGCCTTCGGCCATATTCTCGATGGTCTCGACCTTGCGATCTTGCATTTCCGCGCCGAGCACGAGGCAGGAGCAGACCAGACGATCGTCGACCATGACGCTGCACGCGCCGCAATCGCCGGAACCACAGCCTTCCTTGCTGCCTGTCAGATGCAGGGTTTCGCGAAGGATATCGAGCAACGTCTCCTCCGGCTCGCAGAGAAACTCCGTGTCGTCACCGTTGACGGTGGTGGTTACGTGTATTTTTGGCATGTATTAACCTTTCGCGCGTTTTAGAGCTGTTGTCGCCGCCCGGCGGGTCAGAACACCTGCGATTTTTTTGCGATATTCGATGGT
>CAXAGK010000198.1:0-7031 GCA_963968305.1 uncultured Rickettsiales bacterium
AAATTACGAACAGCCATGTCCGACCGAGAGTCGACCGCGCTTAAATCTATCTGCGACTCATAAAGCGGACAGCCGCACCTCAATCGTTCGAGCAAGTTTCTCCCCACGTCTCGTAAACTTCATTACGCCAAAGTGATCTTTCGCGCCGCGAAATCGTCGATCTGTTCGCTGGTGTAACCAAGGTCACTCAAAACCTCACGACTATGTTCACCGACCCCCGGAGACGACGCCTTGTCGCCGCACGCATCGAACGGCTTCAAACCCGGTACATTCGGCACCGGGACCCGGCCTACACCTGCATGATCGAGCCAGGATACCAATCCGGTCTCTTGTACCTGGGGGTGGTCCAGGAACTCGACATAATTATTCACCCGCTCGTGTAGGATCCGCGCTTCGGTCAGTTTTTCGGAGAGCGCCTTGCAGCCATGAAGCTTAAAGGCATCGCAGATCAACGGCATGATTTCCGCTTCGTGTTCGACCCGTTGCGCATTCGTCGCGTATTGCGAATCCGCACCGACCAGCGGTAGGCCCAGCAATTCACACAGCTTGGGGAACTCATCGTCCTTATACATCAGGATAGTGATATAGCCGTCCTTCGCTTCGAACACGCCCGCCGGCACCCGTCCAACGACGTAGGCGCCTTGCTCCAGGTTCACCATCATCATACGGATCGCACCCAAACAGACGGCACCCTGCATCAAATTGGTCTCGATCAAGCAGCCCTTGTCCTCATCGCGGCGCGCATACAGCGCCGTCGTCAGGGCCTGAAACCCATAAAGTGCGGTCGCCATGTCGCAAATAACGACGCCAATGCGATGAGGAATACCGTCCTCCCCCTGGTTCACCGACATCAAGCCGCAAAAGGCCTGCAGTACCGGGTCCATCGCCGGGCGTTCGCGCAGAGGCCCGGCGTTCCCGAAACCGGAGATCGAAAGATAAATGGCCTTCGGACTTATCTTCGAGACCTCTTCATAAGAGAAACCGAGGCGATTGGTCACACCCGGTCGGAAATTCTCAATGAACACATCCGCGTCTTCCAGGAGCCTACGAACCGCGTCTTTCCCCTCCTCGCTCTTCAAATTGAGGGCCACGCTCCGCTTACCTAAGTTCGTTACAACGGAAAAAGCCGAGTGTTTATCGTAGTCGCGGCTGATGAATCGCCCCCACTCACCCTCGAGAGGTTCGACCTTTATCACATCTGCGCCGTATTGCGCCATCAACATCCCGGCGTAGGGCCCGGAGACCCCTTGGCTGATATCCACGACCCTCAGGCCGGCGAAGGGTGCATCGTATCCCATGATATCTCCCCGTTCACGGTGGCTTCGGGCTTTTCCCGCCGCATCCATATGCTATATGCCTCTACCAGAGTTGAAGGCAATCAAGAGCCCCCATTTCGCCGAACCAAAGGTATCCCGATGGATCTGCAATTTTCTGCCGAACATACCGCGTTCCAGAGCGAAGTCAGTACCTTCATTGAAGGAAACTTGCCGCTCGATATCCAGGAAAAAGGCCGCCGAGGTCTCAAGGTCGAAAAGGAAGATGTGCGGCGCTGGCATGAAATTCTATTCGAGAGGGGCTGGGCCGCGCCGAATTGGCCAACAGAGCACGGCGGCTGCGAATGGGATGCGGTGCGGCGCTACATATTTGGAGAGGAATTGGCACGTTGTCATGCCCCCGCGTTGAGCCCCTTTGGCCTCACAATGGTCGGTCCCGTTATCTATACCTTTGGGACGGACGCACAGAAAAAACTCTACCTGCCAAAGATCCTCTCGGGCGAGGAATTCTGGTGCCAAGGCTATTCCGAACCCGGCGCCGGTTCGGACCTGGCTTCTCTGCAGACCAAGGCGGTACCGGACGGTAATCATTACATCGTCAACGGTCAAAAGACCTGGACCACTTATGCCCAATGGGCTGATCAGATATTCTGCCTCGTGCGGACATCGAACGCAGGAAGACGCCAAGAAGGTATTTCCTTCTTGCTAATCGACATGAATACGCCGGGCATCGAGGTCCGGCCGATTATTACCATCGACGGCGGCCGGGAGATCAACAGCACTTTTTTCTCCGACGTCCGCGTCCCAATGGAGAATTGCGTTGGGGAAGAGAACAAGGGTTGGACCTATGCCAAATTCCTACTTGGGAACGAACGATCGAGCATCGCGCGGGTCGGATATTCCAAGGCCCGGTTACGGCGTCTAAAACAAATTGCAGCGGAAGAACAATCAGGTGGGCGCCCGATGATCGAGGACACCGATTTCCGACGTGCCATCGCCGATGTTGAGATAAAGCTCAAAACCCTCGAGTATACCGAGCTCCGATATCTCATGTCGGAATCCCAGGGTGATGGCCCGGGAGCAGAGGTCAGCTTGCTGAAAATTCGAGGTACTGAAATACAGCAGGACCTCACGGAACTCTCGATGCAGGCCATGGGCATGTACGCCCATCCCTACGTTCCCGAATCCATGGAATATGGTTGGAACGAAGACCCCATCGGCCCAGAGATCGCGCCAAGTCTATCGCCCGCCTATTTCAATGTCCGCAAGACATCGATTTACGGCGGGACCAATGAGATACAAAAAAACATAATGGCCAAAATGGTTTTGGGGCTTTGAGCCGAAGCCAAACGAACGTAACTGTCTGACACAGGGTTAGAAAAATGGACTTTTCGCTTACCGAAGAACAACAGCTACTCAAGGACAGCGTCGATCGATTTGTCCGTGAAAACTACGAATTCGAATCACGACGTAAATTTGCCAACTCGAATGATGGGTACGGCGAAGACAACTGGAAACAGATGGCCGAACTCGGCTGGCTCGCGGTCGCGTTGCCGGAAGAATTTGGTGGTATTGGCGGCGGCGGCACGGAGACCATGGTCATCATGGAAGGTTTTGGGCGCGGCCTCGTGCTGGAACCATTCTTCGCGACGGTCGTTCTCGGCGCGAACCTGATCATGCAGGGCGGCAGCGATGCGCAAAAAGAAGAGCTGCTGCCAAAACTCGCCGAAGGTGACTTGAAGCTGGCCTTCGCATATGCCGAACGCCAAGCGCGGTTCGATCTGCACGATGTGGAAACCAAAGCCGAGAAATCTGGCGACGGCTACACTATTACCGGCGCCAAGGGCGTCGTATTCGGGGCGGCGGCTGCCGACAAGATCATCGTCACTGCCAGAACGTCAGGCGATAGTCGGGATACCAATGGCATCACTCTTTTCCTCGTGGATTCCGGCGCGTCCGGCGTCTCTCGGCGCGATTACACCACGAACGACGCCCTACGGGCTTCCGAGATCGAGTTCGCCGGAGTCCAAGTCGGCGCCGACGCGGTCATCGGCAATATTGATGGCGGTCATGCGATTATTGAGCGGGTGGCGGAGTTCGCCATCGCGGCGCTTTGCGCCGAGGCTGTCGGCTGCATGGATGTCCTTAAGGAAGAGACCAACGAGTACATCAAGACCCGCGAGCAATTCGGCCAGCCGATCGGCAAGTTCCAAGTGCTGCAGCACCGGATGGTCGACATTCTGATCAATTGTGAGGAAGCCCGCTCCATGGCTTATGTCGCCACCGCCATGATGGACAGTGACGACGCAGAAGAGCGCGCAAGGTCAATAGCCGCCGCGAAGGCGCAAATCGGCAAAAGTGCCCGGTTTGTCGGCCAGAACTCGATCCAGATGCATGGCGGTATGGGTATGACTGACGAGTTGAAGGTTGGTCACTACTTCAAACGCCTGACGATGATCGACCTGACCTTCGGCGACCAGGATCACCACACGAAACGCTTTGCCGCAATGACCTAGGTGTCGGCTGCGATTATCGGTCGATCATCACGGGAAATTGGGCACCAGCCGAGATAACCAATTACCCTCGACCGTATTCGGGTCCTTCGGCGTTCTCACCGGTAACATGTGGGCGCGCTCAACCACATAGACATTAAGGGGACCCTCTCGCCCGCGGATGGAGAGTTCTTGACGTTGAAACGCGGATAAAATTTTGCGCCCGCGGTTTTACCACATCTTCCGAGACGATAAATTCCACCTTGAATTCCTTCGTGGCGCTTTCGAGGCGACTCGCCGTATTGACGATATCTCCGATAGCCGTCAACAAAGAGACCGATTCATATCCCATCTTACCGACAATCGCGTAACCGAAATGTATTCCGATGCCGAGCCTTAGCGGTTGCAGCAAATCGTTCTCCAGCGCGATATTGAGCTTCTGCAAACCCTCGCTCATCGCGCGAGCCGCGGCCAATGCATCCTCGCAAGCCTTTTGCGGATCGCCGTCGAGGCCGTATAGCGCCATGATTCCATCGCCGATAAACTTATCAATGCGTCCGCCTTCGCGCGTAATACATTCGCCCATCGCTCGAAAATATTCGTTCAATAGAAAACCATATCGTAGGGTAGTTTCCGTTCCGCTAATTTCGTAAATTCACGAATATCCGCGAATAAAACCGCGTTGTTCATATCGACCCCATTGTCGAACGCATCGACCGATTACTGAACCGCCGATGCATCCGCGCCATGCGGGAGCAATCGCTGAATGCGAACGTCGCTTTTAGGGCGGCATTGGCTGGCCAGTCGGGCGGTGCTCCGATCTTTTCAAGCACTCCTGCTCCGCCGGTCCCCGCTCATCCATGAAGCGGATACCATAGGCAATCCGTACCCGGCAGGTCGAACAGCGACCTCTGCCGCCACAAACGGCGGCGTGTGGCACTGCATTGGCGCGGCTGATTTCCAGCAGTGTCGGTCCTGGGCTCGAGCGCACCGTGCGACCATCCGCATAAGTGATGTTGAGCATAACCGAGCGATTTTGAATGAAAGTCCGTAACGGTCGACCGCAAAACGCGATTGCCGCGATGATAATGAATACCGTCAAGGAGATGGATTTAACTTCGGCAATAAGGGCTGCTTCCGCCGCGTTGGACCAATTGGTATCAAGCTTGGTGGACACGAGCCATTAAGTATCCGCCTCCAACTGTTCCATAAACCGACCCACCGCATAAAACCCTAACAAAGAGAGGGTTGGGATAAGGATCGCCAACACGAACCAAACGCTCTGAGTATGGCGGTACCATTCCTTCATCCGCAGCCAGTAGTGAAAGCCTATACAAGAATGCACCCAGACCAACAGTAGCAAATTCGTTTAGTTCCATCCTGAATTCGGCCACAGCTTCACGAATTCATAGACATAGGTGTCGTCGACACCGAGCACTTCATGCGCAAATCGCGTGTTTACGATATGACCCAGTAATACAAACGGTATGGTCAGGCCCAAGCCCAAACGGACTGCCTCTCATAGCGGCATATTCAGGGTGTAGCGTTGATAATGCTTTAGCAACGCCAAGGCGATATGCGCTAGCAAAGCACCGTATAACACCACACCACCGACAGGATTTCGCCAAACGAGCGTGCGCCACTCCTGCACGGCCACCGTCGCCTCGATCGAGATCAATCCAAAGGCGTGATTGATGAAATGAGTGAGCGCGAGTACGAAAAGCACCAATCCGGAATAAAGCCGAATCTGGTGCATCAGATTTCCGTTGACCATGCGTCCGACTCCCCGAGCCAGAAACCATGATCCCGGGAACGATGGAACTTACCCTTAAACTTTGGGAAGGCCAATAAAGAGGCAGCACCACTCGGACGTTAGAGGGGTATATCAGGACCGTGATGCAACAATTCCATGATTCGCTCCGGTGTGACGGGAGCTTCGCCAACCCGTAAATCGAGAGACGACAGCGCATCTTCGATGGCGGAGACAATACACGCCGCCGCCGGAACAGTGCCGCTTTCACCCGTTCCCTTTACACCGAGAGGATTCAGCGGTGTCGGTGATTCCATATGGAAAATCTCGATGCGCGGTATTTCCGGCGCAGTCGGCAGCAGATACTCCCCATAGTTCGCGGTGAGCGGCTGTCCCTCGGGATCATAGACCATGCGTTCCATCAGTGCATTGCCGATCCCATGCGCCACACCGCCAATAATTTGACCCTCAACTAAGGTCGGATTGATCATGCGACCACAATCATGAACAACGACGTAGCGCACAATCTCTACGGCTCCCGTCTCGGGGTCTACCAATACCTCACAGGCATGGCTGCCGTTGCAATAGGATATGCTATCAACCTCGAAATTGATCCGTGATTCCAACCCCGGCGGTAGGCCGCCCGGTATCGCGTAACCTGGCTGTCCGGCAAGCGCCGCGGCAACGTCGCCGATGGGAAGCGATCGATCCGACCCCTTTATCCGCACGTCCCCGGCGACGATCTCCAAATCGCCGATGGAGGCTTCCAGCATATGCGACGCGGCCTTGAGTGCCTTCGCACGCACTTCCTGCGCGGCCACGGAAACGGATGATCCGGCCGTAACCGCTTGACGGCTCGCAAAGGCGCCAAGCCCGTAGGGTACCACTGCCGTATCTCCCATCGATACTTTCACATCCGAAAGTGCCACGCCAATTTCCCCCGCCGCAATTTGCGCCAGCGCAGTCTCGATGCCCTGCCCCTGAGAGGTTGCACCGGTCTCGACCGTCACCACGCCAGAGGAACCAACGCGCACTACAGCTGATTCGAATGGTCCCCGCCCCGTCCCTTCAACATAATTCGCAAGCCCGAACCCCAGATACTTCCCCTCCGTGCGGGCCACTTCACGCCGAGCCTCGAACCCCTCATAGGAGGATTTCTCCAAGACCATCGCTTGGGCACCCGGATAGTCGCCACTGTCATAGGTCATCGCCTTGCCGTCTCGGGTGACCACCGGCGTCGCATAGGGCATCTCATCGGCGGCGATGAAATTGCGCCGCCGCACTTCCGCTCGATCCAGGTTGAGCTCACGAGCGACCCGGTCCAACAAGCGTTCCATGACAAACGTGCCTTGCGGTCTACCGGCCCCCCGCGTCGGGGTCGCCGGGATGAGGTTGGTCAGCGCCATCCGAACCTTGAGGTCATAGTTCGGCAGCTTATAGGGGCCCAAGAGGTTGCTTGCCGAATTCTGTGCCAGCACCAAACCGTAAGGCGTATAGGCGCCATGGTCATGCGCC
>CAXAGK010000199.1:0-7002 GCA_963968305.1 uncultured Rickettsiales bacterium
CCGGCGCATATGCGTCTTGGGGACCGACCGTCGCGGACCGGGTGCCCGTGCATGCGACGGGTCCTTATTTCGTACCCAACATCGCGGTGGATTCGCGCTCGATCTATACCAATGGCCCGCCATCCGGCGCGTTCCGAGGTTTCGGCGTGCCGCAAGCGGCGATGTTGCAGGAACAGCTTTACGAAGATCTCGCCCTGCAGCTTCAAATCGATCCGTTGGAGTTCCGCCATATCAATGCGATCCGACCGGGTATCCCGACGGCAACAGGGCAAAAGCTGGAGCATAGCGTCGGTTTGGCGGAATGCCTCGATGAGCTGCGCGCCCATTGGACGAAGCTCCGCGCGGAAGCCGAGGCTCAGAACGCCGCCAACGCCAGCGGGCGTCGACGCGGCGTTGGGATTGGTTGCATGTGGTATGGCTGCGGCAACACTTCGATGTCGAATCCGTCCACCATGCGTGTCGCGCTGACTGGCGAAGGACGCCTCACTCTCTATAGCGGTGCGGTCGATATCGGCCAGGGCTCCAACACCATCATGTTGCAGATTTGCGCCGATGCGCTGGGCCTGCCAACCACCGACTTCTCCTTGGTGCTCGGCGACACGGATCTCACGGCGGATGCGGGCAAGACATCAGCGTCGCGCCAGACATTTGTCTCCGGCAAGGCTGCATTCCTCGCGGGCCAGAACCTACGTGCCGAAATCCTGCGAATGGCGAATGCTGGAGATGCCGCAACGCTGCGTTTAGAAGGCGCCACCATCGCTGTCTCCGATGACGAGCGCATAACGTATATCGCCCTTTCGACCCTGCCGATTGTCGATGAAGAGGGAACCGTTCTGCAGGGCGAAGGAACCTTCGATCCGCCGACCACACCGCTCGACGCTGACGGCCAAGGCAATCCTTATGCGACTTACGGTTTCGCCGCCCAGATCGCCGATCTCGAAGTTGATATGGAGCTTGGCACCGTTCATCTCCGCCGTATCGTGGCGGCGCACGATCTCGGTAAGGCCATCAACCCAACACTGGTCGAAGGTCAAATCCATGGCGGAATCGCGCAGGGGATCGGCTTGGCGCTGATGGAAGAATACATTCCGGGACGCACCGAAAATCTGCACGATTATCTGATCCCGACATTCGGCGATGTGCCGGAAATGGACGTCATTCTGGTCGAGGACCCGGAACCCCAAGGCCCTTATGGTGCGAAGGGCATCGGCGAGCCCGCCTTGGTGCCGACCGCCCCGGCGATCTTCAACGCGGTGCGCCACGCGACCGGCATCCGCGTGACCCAGGCACCCTTACTACCGCACCGTCTCAAGGCCGCACTCGATGCCAGGGCGGAGGAGGATTGATGCAGGACGATACACCCGACATCTCACAAGGCGTCGACCGGACCGAAATGTTCGGCGCCCGTGAGGGCATGGAAGGCATCATCCGTTGCGATGCTTGCCCAGTGTTGTGTCGCATTCGCCCGGGCCGCACCGGTGCCTGCGACCGCTACGCCAATGCGGACGGACGACTGATCCGAACCGACCCCTTGGTCCTGTCTGAACGCGCGACCAGCGAAGGCGGCGAGATGGTTCCCTTCCTAGCCAACGAGCCCAATTGGAACGGCAACCCGGTGACCGGATCGGAAGTCTTCGTGACGGGAATCGGCTCCGGCACTACGTATCCCGACTACAAGCCTGCCCCCTTCATTGTCTCCAGCGACTATAAAGGCATCGACACCGTTACCGTCGTGACCGAAGGCATCTTCAGCTATTGCGGCGTGAAGGTGAAAATCGATACCGACCGCCATATCGGTAGCGAGACCGCAGCCATCCGTGCGAACGGCGAGCACGTGGGCCATGTCACCACAGCGGAGTACGGATCGCAGATGCTGTCACTCGGCGGGGTCAATCACCTGACCGGCGGGACGAAGAAAGAAGGCAATGTCACCTGTAAGACGATGATGGCGCTTTGTAATAAAGAGGCCGTCGAACTCACCATCGATGACGGCTCAACCGTAATCGTGCAAGCGGGCAAGGCGCCAATCATCGACGCCGTTGAGGAACAGCGGATGCGTGTCGGCTGCGGCTCGGCGACAATCGGCATTTTCGCCCAACAATGGCATGGAGAAGCCGACGAAGTCGTCGTCGTTGACGATCACATCACCGGCGTTCTCTCCGAACATCAGGCGGGCAAGGTCCTGCATATGCCGCCGACCGGCATCAAAATGCGCGGCCGACGGTCCACGCCCGGGCGCTATTTCCAGGTGGCGGAGCCAGGCTCCGGCTGGGGCGGCACAGACATCAAGGACCCGTTAGAGATCATCGAGGGTTTCGACCCCGACGTCGCGTGGCCGGGTATGCGCCTCTTGATGACCAGCACCACGGGCGAGGACTCGCTCTATTGTATCCTGGACGACGAGCTGAAACCGATCGAATTCGACATGCCGCATCCGCTAGAAGTCGTCGTCTATCGGATCGGCGAGAACTGCGAGCCTTCACTATCTACCGTCTTGTTCATGGGCGGTGCCGGTGGATCGCTGCGCGCGGGCGTCACAGAGAACCCAGTCCACCTAACACGCTCGGTGCGCAATCGCCTCACACGGGTCACCATGGGTGGCGCTCCGGTCTACGTATGGCCGGGCGGCGGGATCACCGCCATGGTCGACGTCATGCAGATGCCAGACGATTCCTTCGGCCATGTGCCAACCCCAGCCATCGTCGCCCCCATTGAGTTCACACTCGCGCGTTCCGATTTCGCGGAACTCGGTGGACATACGGATCACATCACCTCGCTCACCGATGTCGTGGCAGAATGCAAAAATGTCGCACGGCGCAGCCAATGGCGCCCAGACAATCCCTGGCCGCTCGCCAAGAGAACGGATTAGAGAGACGTCATGAACGCCGTCGCGCGTCAAATCCCGACGACTGTAACCGACCGCCAAACGGCGCATCTGTCGGCCAATCGTTTACATTTGCACGAAGGCCCGATCGATCTTGTCATTGGTGCGGAAGGTTCGCCTGATGCGGTCAGCGAGGCCTATCGGCGCGCCGCCAAACGGTTTGACGGCCTACTTACCTCTTTGGTCGGTGAATTGGCGACCCTTCGCATGCCGATTGGTGACGAACCGTCAGAGGTATTCGGCCCTGTCGCCAAGCGAATGATAGCTGCGGTTCGCCCCCATGTCGGCCACTTCATAACACCGATGGCGGCGGTCGCCGGCGCGGTTGCAGACGAAATCTGCGCCGCCATGTCGACGGTCGACGAAGTGCGAAAAATCTATGTGAACGATGGTGGTGATATCGCTTTCCATCTCGGCACTGGCGAATCCCTCGCGGTTGGTTTGGTACCGGTGCTCGTCGATGCCCAGTTGGGCGGCAGTGTCGAAATCTCATCCGACATGAGCGTGCGCGGAATTGCGACCAGCGGCATGGACGGCCGGAGCTTCTCATTCGGAATTGCGGACGCGGTCACCGTCCTGGCCTCTTCCGCCGCCAGCGCGGACGCCGCCGCGACCCTGATCGCGAATGCGATCGACGCGGACCATCCCGCTATTGAGCGAGTGCCTGCATCTTCACTCGACCCGGATAGCGACCTTGGCGAAAGACTGGTGACAGTTGAGCGGGGATCATTACCGCTAGAGACAATCAACGCGGCCCTATCGCAAGGCGAAGAATTTGCGCGGCGCCTCCTTAAGCGCCGCGTAATCAATGCCGCCTTCTTGTCTTGCGAGGGCCACATTCGGACCGCGGACGACAATTATACGAATACGATTGAAACATTCTTATCTTAAATGCGCACCGGCGTACGGTGCGAACTGGAGGAAAAAGACGTGATCGACCCCATTTTGATCGAAGAGCTAATCGGCCCCTTCCTGCGTGAGGATATCGGCTTTGTTGATCTGACTTCGACGATCATGATCGACGCGGCGACGGACGGCACGTTTGACGTCAACGCCCGCGAGGACATCGTCGTGGCCGGTTTGGATGTCGCCGGCGCGGTCTTCCGCCGGTGCGAGCCGAACTGTACATATGAGGCTCGCGTTAAAGACGGCGATCACGTCAAGGACGGTACGACGTTGGCGCGGGTATCGGGAAAAGCGCGGGGCCTACTGACGGCGGAGCGGACAGCGCTCAACATCCTCCAACACCTCTCCGGCATCGCCACGCTTACGTCGAAGTACGTGAAGGAAATCGAAGGCACCAACGCCACCTTGATCGACACGAGAAAGACCACCCCGGGACTGCGGGCGCTCGAAAAACACGCCGTCACATGTGGTGGTGGACGAAATCACCGCTTAGCGCTCGACGGCGGCGTTTTGGTGAAAGACAACCACATCGCCGTCTGCGGCGGATTGACGGCGGCGATCCACCGGGCCAAATCCCAAGTCCCCACGCTGACGAAAGTACAGGTCGAATGCGATAATCTTGATCAAGTGAAAGAAGCACTCGAAGCGGGTGCGGAATCGCTACTGCTTGATAACATGTCGCCGGATACGATGCGGCAGGCCGTCAAAATCGTCCAAGGCCGGATCACGCTCGAAGCGTCCGGCGGCATCACGCTTGAGACCGTACGAGCAAAGGCAGAATCAGGTGTTGATCTGATTTCGACCGGCAAGATCACCCAATCGGCCCCCTCCGTAGACATTGGATTGGATGATGTCGAAATCTGATCACCTCCAGCTTTTGGCACCGGAGGTTCGATGACGGGCACGCTCTTCCTCATCGTCGGCCCTAGCGGTGCGGGCAAGGACACGCTTCTCGACGGCACTCGTGAGAGCTTCAAGGGCGATAACAGTTTTGTCTTCGCAAAACGTGTCATCACCCGACCTGCGAGTGCAGGCGGCGAGGAACACGATGCGGTCGACCTGGAAGAGTTCGAACGGCGACGGGCCGCGGGTGGATTTTTGTCGGAGTGGCGCGCCCACGATCTTTGTTACGGCTTACCGATAACTTTGGCTGAAGACCTAGATCACGGTCGCCACGTGTTGGCCAATGTCTCGCGCTCGGTCATCGCCGATGTCGCTGCGCGGTACGAGAATGTCCGGGTCGTTGAAGTGACCGCCTCGCGAGATATCCTGGCAGCGCGACTCGCCGCGAGAGGCCGCGAGAGTGCCGAAGATATCGCCCAGCGCTTGGACCGAACCACCACTTCTTATCCGCCCGATATCGATGTTATTAGCGTGCTCAATAACACCACGCGGGAAGATGGGGTCGAGCGTTTCGTAACTGCTATCCGCCGCGCCGTTCCCGGCACGTTGCGCATTCGCCGTCTTCCTATCGATACGGGGCACGAGAACATCTGCTTCTTGAACCGCGCCTGCGACATCTATACGGCAACCGACTATTTGGGCGCTGGAAAAGTCGATATTGCAGGCGCCGGACGCAGTGCTCGCGCAAAGGTTAATATCATCGATGACAGTAGTCTTGTCGGCAACGACGAGATCGGCCTCTCCGCGCATGCCTTCGAAGAATTGGGACTCGACGCCGGTACCGAGGTCACGCTCGAGCGGACCCCGTCACCGAAGAGCATCAACGCGTTGCGCTCGAAACTCGCGGGCAACGAACTCTCGCTCGACGAAATGCATACAGTCATACGAGACATCGCCGAAGACCGCTACACCGACAAGGAGATCTCGGCTTTCTTGGTCTCTGCCGCGCGGGATTTATCCATCGGCGAAGTTCAATCCTTGACCCGGGCAAGAGCTGAATTCGCCCATCGTTTCGATTGGGGACGTGACCTCGTGGTCGACAAGCATTCGATGGGTGGTATCCCCGGCAGCCGAATCACCATGATCGTCATTCCGATTGTGGCGGCCCATGGCCTACTGATCCCCAAGACATCCTCACGCGCCATCACATCCGCCGCCGGTACCGCGGACGCCATGGAAGCTATTGCCCGCGTAGATCTTTCCCCCGAGGAAGTGGAACGCGTCGTCGGTGAGGGAAATGGATGCATCGCATGGAACGGCCGTCTTAATCATTCCGCCGTCGACGATGTGATGAATTCGATCACTCGGCCACTCGGTATCGATTCCACCAAATGGGCGGTCGCATCAATCCTCTCAAAAAAACTCGCCGCCGGCGCGACCCACGCCATTATCGATATCCCAGTCGGGCCCTTTGCCAAAGTTCGACAGGGGCGCGAGGGGCGCGAACTCTCACGATTGTTCGAAGATGTCGGCGCTGGAATCGGTATGAAGGTTATTGCCCGCGTGACAGACGGTTCACGGCCCATCGGGCGCGGTATCGGTCCCGCGCTTGAAGTCAGAGATGTCTACAAGGTTCTGCGCAATGAATCCGATGCGCCGCTGGACCTCAAGGAGAAAGCATTGGGTTTCGCCGCTTCAATCTTGGAATGGGACCCGCTGGTGCCACGCGGCCAAGGGCGCCCACTCGCCACAGAAATACTGCATTCCGGGCGCGCGTTGGATGCATTGGAGCGCATCGTTGACCTGCAGGGCCGTCGGGATGATCCAGTCTTGCCTGGTGATCTGGTGCACGAGGTGGTGGCCCCACGGTCGGGCGTCGTCGAGCGTATCGATTCATATCAGATGTCCGGAATCGCCCGTAGCGCTGGGGCGCCGATGGATAAAAGCGCAGGAATCGACCTTTGCATCCAAGAAGGCGATACATTAACCGTGGGCGCTCCGTTATACTTTATTCATGCCAATGTGGAGACGGATTTCCGAATTGCGGTCGACCGATCGGAAAATTATTCTGGAATTAAAATAAGGTAGTATATTCCCTTAAAAATACGTGTGAATGTGCGAGTTAGAAGAATAGCCTTATTCATTTGTTAACTAATCACGGGTTAGGTTAGCAGGCAGGCGGAGCATTGACGAAGATCGTTTCATGGTCTTCACCGTCCACTTTTCCGGTCTTGGCGTGGCGGCGGAGCCGAATACATTCCGCCTCGACGCAATCGTCAAGGAAATGGAGATTCCCTCGAGTTCTTCCGCCGAATTCTTATAACTTGTGACCAGTTCGCTCTAAGGGCTTCTTGAGCAGGGTCAATTTG
>CAXAGK010000200.1:0-6943 GCA_963968305.1 uncultured Rickettsiales bacterium
CCCCGCCGCTCTATGCTTTTCGTCCCGGCGCTTCGCCCAGACAGGTTCTCCAAGGCAATAGCGACGGGCACAGACATCGTTATCGTAGACTGGGAAGATGCGGTCGTCCCAGAGCGTAAGGCGGAAGCGCGTGAGCTAACTGGCACCTTCTTTGGCGAACCGACGGACCGCCCTGTGCTCCGCTATCTACGAATCAACTCTCCTCGCATACCGGACGGCTTACGTGACTTGGAAGCACTGTTCGAGATGGAGCATCTGCCGGACGGAATTATGATTCCAAAAGTGGAATCGCCGGAAGAAGTCCGCTGGATGACGGAAATCCTGCAGCCGTATCGCCAAGACATCGAATTGTTCCCGACCGTGGAGACCGCGAAAGGCGTGCGTGCTGTCGCGGAAGTCGCCCTCGCCTCCGATGCCACGACGATTTTGGGATTTGGGGCCGTGGATCTGGTTGCGGAAACCGGCTCCGATCTAAGTTGGGACTCATTGCTATACACCCGCAGTCAAGTCGTCCTCGCAGCGACGGAAGCCCGTATCGAAGCGCTCGACACGGTTTGGATCGAGATCGACGATCAAGCTGGCCTCGAGGACGAGTCCCGCCGGGCGCGCGCCCTCGGCTTCACCGGTAAGGCGGCGATACATCCCTCGCAAGTCGCACCAATCAACGCCGCGTTCAGCCCCAGCAACGCAGAAGTCAACCTCGCGCGTCGCATCGTTGAAGCCGCCGAAGGTGATTTCTCCGGCGCCTTGCAGATCGACGGTAAAATGATCGATGAGCCGGTCATTATCGCCGCCCGCCGCACCATGGCGCGCGCCGAGCGAATCTCGGCTGCTGCCGGTACATAGTGCCCGGCGATGCTTGAAGTCACTCAACAACTCGCAAAATTCGTCGCCGATCTCCGATATGAAGATATCCCGGCGGAAGTAATCGATCGCGCCAAGCTACTCATGTGCGATCTCGTCGGAATCGGCGTGCGGGCACGCCACGAAGCAGATTCCACCTTGGCCATGATGCGGGCCACAGAGGTTCTAGGTGCCGATGGCGGCACCTGCGGTGTCTTCGGAGATACGCGCTGGTTCTCGCCGGCGGCGGCGGCCTTGATGAACGGCGCGCTTGGGCATTCCTTGAATTTCGAGAACGAATCCGTGGACGACCTGTTCCACCGGACAGTGCCGGCAAACAATTTTCTGCTGGCGGGAGAGGACTGAGAATGAGTTACGGCAGCCGTGAAGTCGGACCCAACCGATACCGCGAAGATATTGGTAGATACTTCGAGGATTTCGAAGTCGGTGTAATTTACGAACACAGACCGGGCCGCACAATCAATGAGGCCGATAACAGCTGGTTCACGCTGTTGACTATGAACACACACCCGCTTCATTTCGATGCGGAATACGCGGCGCATAGCGAGTTCGGCAAACCGTTGGTTAATTCTTGTCTGACACTCTCCATGGTAGCTGGCATGTCAGTCAGCGACACCAGCCAGAAAGCCATCGCCAATCTCGGGTGGACCGATATCAAGATGCCACATCCAGTTTTCGTCGGCGATACGCTCTATGCTGAATCGGAGGTGTTGGATAAGCGGGAATCAAAATCCCGCCCGACACAAGGGATCGTCTCGGTCCGGACGACTGGCAAAAATCAGGACGGCACGGTCGTGATGTCATATGACCGCAGCTTCCTCGTGCCAAAGCGGGGCCACGGTGTCGAGGATAAACTCGATGCAGCCGCTGAATAAGAACGCCGGGAGCTTGCCGTGAACCATAAACAGCACAATCGCCGCAGCATAATATTTTATTCCGCGCTAGAGCCGGAACGTTGGGAAGACGGGATCGCGTCGGGTGCAGATATGTTCTGCCTCGATATAGAGGACAGCACCTCGGCAGACCGTAAAGAGGAGGCGCGCCAAGTTTGCTTGCCACTCTATCGGCGACAGGTAGATCGCCCGGTCCGTCGATTGGTCCGTATGAACATTCCACGCTCCGACGAAGGGGTGCGGGATATGCTGGCGATTGTCGCACTCGACACACCCCCGGACGGCGTTGTCATCCCGAAAGTCACCAGCGCCGCTGAAGTGCAATGGGTCGCCGGAATTTTGGCACCCAAACACCCGGAATTGGAATTGGTCGTTTTGATCGAAGATCAAAAGGGGTTTGAGAACATCCGGGAGATCGCCAAGGCGGCTCCGCAAATTTCCGCCATATTTTTAGGGTCCGCGGACTTTAGCGGTGAAATCGGCTCCGATTTGAGTCTGGATGCGCTTCATCACCTCCGCAGCCGTATGGTTCTGGCGGCCTCCGAAGCTGGCATAGACTCGCTCGACGGTTGCTTCTTCGACCCCACCGATATCGACGGTTTGATCGCGGAGACGCAAAGCGTCGCCGACATGGGCTTCACTGGAAAGGCGTCCTACGACGCAGTGCAAATTCCGCACATCCACAATATCTTTACGCCCGACGCAGATAGCATCGATCATGCCCGTCGGGTGATTACCGCCATCACGAACAGTCCAACCGGTCAGGCGCGCGTCGACGGGATCTCGGTCGACCGAGCGAGTCTCAAGACCGCCAACCGGATGAGCGAAACAGGGGAACGCCGGAGCGGTCTATAAAAAATATCAACGGGAGTATATGTATGTCTGACTCAGTCATGCTGAAAGAACAAGAAACGTTAATCCTTCAGACGCTGGAGCAGTTTCTCGAACGCGACGTCCGCCCGCATGTCATGGAGTTGGAACGCAATGACATCTGGCCGGAAGAGATCGTCTATAAGATGGCCGACCTCGGTCTGTTCGGTGCGATCATCGACGAGGAATACGGTGGACTGGGTCTCCCCTGTGCCACCTACGCGAAAATTTGCGAGAAAGTTTCCCACACCTGGATGTCGCTTGCGGGTATCTTCAACTCGCATCTCATCATGTCGGCGGCTGTGCAACGTTTCGGGACGGAAGATCAGAAGCGACATTGGTTGCCTAAATTTGCGACCGGAGAGCTGCGCGGCGGCATCGCGCTGACAGAGCCCGGCGGCGGCACCGACCTGCAGGCCATCCGCACCCGCGCAGTCCAAGACGGCGACTCCTATGTCCTGAATGGAACGAAGACGTGGATATCCAACGGTATTAACGCCCATGTCATAGCGGTCCTTACCAAGACGGATTGGGAGATCGAACCGAGACACCGCGGGATCAGCCTCTTCCTGGTCGAGAAGGGCGACAGTTTCCGCGCATCGAAGAAATTGGAAAAACTTGGCTACAAAGGCATCGATACCGCCGAGTTGATCATCGAGGACTGCCGCGTTCCGGCCGACCAGTTGATCGGCTTGAAACCGGGGCAAGGCTTCAAGCAGATTATGGGCGGGCTTGAGCTTGGCCGCATCAATGTTGCGGCACGCGGATGTGGAGTCGCCGGCGCAGCGCTCGACGAAGCAGTCAAATATTCCCAACAACGCGAGACCTTCGGCCAACCGATCGCCAACCATCAGGCCATTCAATTGAAACTGGCCGATATGGTCACGAAAGTCGAAGCGTCGCGTCTTTTGACCTACCGCGCCGCCGAAGCCTACGACCGTGGAGAGCGCTGCGATATGGAGGCTGGAATGGCCAAACTCTTCGCTACCGAAGCCGCCATCGACAATTCAATGGATGCAATGCGTGTCCATGGTGGGTATGGATATTCGAAAGAATTTCCAGTTGAACGCTTCTATCGCGACGCCCCATTGCTGACCATCGGAGAAGGTACCAACGAGCTGCAAAGAATTATTATTGCGCGGCAGTTGATTCAGCGAAATCCGATCTAGTTCAGCTACATGCTTTATGTTTTTCACTCCGCGGGATTAACCATCCCCCGTGCTATCCGCACGACCAATCATTCGGCTGCCATGGGAGGACTCCATGCTGCCGCTTGAGGGATGCCGCATCTTGGCCGTCGAACAGTACGGCGCAGGCCCCTGGGGCACCCAGTATCTAGCCGATATGGGCGCTGAGGTTATCAAGATCGAGAATCCGAAGGACGGCGGCGACATGGCGCGCCCACTGGGACCGTTCTTTCTGAACGACGGCAACGGTACGGCAGATTCTCAGTTCTATCAGAGCTTCAACCGCAACAAGAAGAGCCTCACGCTCGATCTGCAGCATGATAGCGGTAAGGCGATCTTCCATGATCTGGTTAAGACCGCGGCAGCAGTCACCTGCAATCTACGGGGCGACGTCCCAGCAAAGCTGGGACTGACATACGACACCTTGGGCAAGTTCAACCCATCCATCGTCTGTTGCCACCTCACGGCTTATGGCCGCGAGGGCGAACGGGCGGCGTGGCCTGGATACGACTATCTCATGCAGGCGGAAGCCGGTTGGTTCTCCCTTACGGGTGAGCCGGAAACCCCACCCGCCCGGTTCGGCCTTTCGGTCGTCGACCTGATGACCGGGTTGTTGCAAGCCTATGCGACGACATCGGCAATCATCGGCGCCCGCGCTGAAGGCAAAGGCCGCGATATAGATGTCAGTCTTTTCGATTTGGCGCTCTCAAACCTCTCCTATCCCGCGACATGGTTTCTGAACGGCGGTCATGTGCAAGGACGAGAGCCACGTTCGGGGCATCCGTCGCTGACCCCGTGCGGCGCGCAGAAGACCAAGGACGGTTGGATTTTTCTAATGTGCAATAAGGAAAAGTTTTGGCCCATCCTGTGTGACATGATTGGACATCCCGAATGGGGTACCGACGAACGCTATGCCACCTTCAAGGAACGGCTCGAACTTCGCGCGGAGATTACCGAAATATTGGACGGAGCGCTTTCCACGCGAACGACCGCCGAATGGCTCGATCTGTTTGCCGGTAAAGTACCGTCAGCACCGATCCTCGATATCAAACAGGCGTTGGAGAATCCTTTCGTCACCGACAACGGCAAGATTCAGGAATTAACGCATCAAAGCGGCGAGACTTTCCGATTGGTCGACTCCCCCATCAGCTGTCCCGGTGACCCGACACCGGCGAGGCCCGCGCCGGAGCTCGGCGAGCATACGGAACAATTGTTACGCGACCTCGGTATTGCCACCGGAGATGTAGAACGATTGCGCGCCGAGGGGATCGTATAATGGCGAGCGCAACCTTGACGAAAAATTCCGGGGAACATCGCTACGTTGCGCTCGCGCGACGATTGGCTAAAGAAATTCGGAAGGGGAAGTACCCAGTCGACTCCCTCCTGCCGACCGAAGCAGAGCTGACTGCTAAGTACGGCATCAGCCGGTTCACAGTTCGCGAAGCAATCCGCCAACTGCAATCCCAAGGACAGGTCATCCGACGCCAAGGTGTGGGCACCCGGGTACTCGCCGAACAGCCCGTCCATCATTTTCTTCAGGCCCGGAATTCTGTCGAGGAAGTTTTGCAGTACGGTGTGCAGTCGCTCCTCAATGAAATGGCCACGACAAATGTGACCGCGGATGCAAATCTAGCGGAACGGATCGGTTGCGCGGAAGGCGATAAATTCCTCAAGATCACCGGCTTGCGAATGCCAGTCGATGATCCTGACGGATTACCAGTATGCTGGACGGAAATCTTCGTACTCTCCAAATATTCGGGTATCCGTGATGAAATTGGGAGAGGCAATGTTTTGATCGCGAATTTGATCGAAGACCGCTACGGCCAGCGCGCCATTGAAATTCAGCAAGATATTACCGCCGTGAGCTTGCCCGGCGAAATTGCAAAGAAGCTTGGCGTACAGTCAAACTCTCCGGGTTTGCTGGTTCGTCGCTGGTATATGGGAGCCGACGGCAAGGCATTCGAGGTGACTGTCAGTCTCCACCCAGGCGCTCGTTTCAGCTATTCGATGCGCATGACGCGAGACACGGACGCCTAGGATAGTACCGCAAGAACACACCGCATCAATACCGTTAGACGGCCTATCACCCACGTTTATTTGCCAACAAATTCGATGCCTGATGGTCCCGCTCGGTGATGACGACACCGTCACCCGTCGCGTCTGTTGCTTTGAAACGGACCCCCAGACTCCGATACGTGCACAACCGTATAGCGGCCTGTAGCTCGACGATTTAATCCCGCGTCTTCGGTATCTCGAAATCTGACATTTGTTCGATGACCTTGGTGATCTCCGTCATGTCGCCGGGCCCGTAGCCCATAGCCCCTGCTTGCATGACGAGCTGGTGCACCGTATTGCCGACCCATTGGGTTGCCCCCAGGCGTTCCGCCTCCTGACGCCAAAGCGTGACATCCTTCTGCGAGATATACATCGGTCCGCCAAGATCGAACTTCCGATTCAGGACATGGCGCGGCACCTTGGTTAGGCTGGCGCTGTTTTGCCCGGAACCGCTGTTAATGACGCTAAGTAGCTTCTCGACGTCGATCCCGGCCTTGGCACCAAGCACCATGCCTTCGACGCAACTCGCCAAATTAGTCAGGGACATCATGTTGTTGATCATCTTAACGACCTGCGCCTGGCCGACCTTCTCGCCGATATAAATGATTTCTCCGGCGAAGGCCGCAATCAAAGGTTCGACACGATCGAAGACCGCCTTGGGGCCGGATGCGATCGCAGCGATCTCCTTTGCCCAAGCGCGCTGCGTGCCGCCGGTGATCGGACAATCGAGCATCTCGATCCCCTTCTCCGCGAGCCGCTGCTCGACCTCACCCACAGCCTCCGTCCCCATTGTGCCGAGATTGACGAATGTCTTGATTTCGCGGCCATGAATGACGCCGTCCTCGCCGCCGGCGACCGCCTCGAAACTCGCCACGCTCGGCATGCAGGCGAAAACAACGTCCGCCTGTGATGCGACTTCCGCAGGGGATTTCGCAATCCGGGCTTGCTTATCAGCAAGTGTTTTCGTCGCTTTCGGATTGATATCGAAGACAGACATGTTCTTTTCTTGATCGAGTATAAGCGACGCCAAAGGGAGCCCCATGTTTCCGGTGCCGATAAATCCTGCAGTCATAA
>CAXAGK010000201.1:0-6914 GCA_963968305.1 uncultured Rickettsiales bacterium
CGCGCGGCGTTTTCCAAGGCAAGATTTTGGTGCGCAAAGGCGCGCAGAAGACCGATGGCCATCAGCTCAACAAGGCGTTGTTGCTGTCCGAAGGGGCGGAAATAGATTCGAAACCTGAGCTGGAGATTTACGCTGATGACGTGAAATGCAGCCATGGGGCGACCTCCGGTGAGCTGGACGAAGAGCAGCTTTTCTATTTGCGCGCACGCGGAATCGACGAGGCGGAAGCCCGCGATTTACTGGTAGCGGCCTTTCTCGAAGATAGTTTGGATGTCATCGGCGACGAAGACCGGCGGGAAGCTTTCAGAAGCATCATATCGAACTGGCTCGCCGGTCGCAGCCAGCGGCAGGAGGGTTGAAATGTCAGAGGCGCAAATTCTGAGCGACCCCGGCGCGGCATATGATGTCGAGCGCATCCGGGCGGATTTCCCGATCCTCTCCGAGACGATGCATGGCGAACGGCTGACCTTTCTGGACAATGGCGCTTCGGCGCAAAAGCCACGGCAAGTCATCGACGCGGTCAGTAGCGTCTACGAGAGCGAATACGCCAACGTTCATCGCGGTGCTTATTACCTGAGTGAGAAGGCGACGGAACGCTATGAAGGATCGCGTGATATCACGCAGCGGTTCCTGAACGCGGCGAGCCGGCAGGAGATTGTCTTCACCAAGAATGTGACCGAAGCGATCAATCTAGTGGCCTACACTTATGCGCGCCGTGTCTTGCAGCCGGGCGACGAGATCATCATCACCGATATGGAGCATCACTCCAATATCGTGCCGTGGCAATTGATGCGCGACGAGCGCGGGTTGATCCTCAAATATGTCTCCTGTACGGACGATGGTGAATTTCGGATCGAGGATTTGGCGAAACTGATCACGTCAAAGACGAAGCTCATCTCGCTGACCCATGTCTCCAACGTCATGGGAACGGTCGTGCCGATCAAGGAAGTGGCCAAACTGGCTCATGATAACGGGGCAAAGCTGATGGTCGACGGCGCGCAGGCGATCATGCATATGCCGGTTGATGTGCAGGATTTGGACTGCGATTTCTATGCCTTTACCGGCCACAAGATCTACGGCCCGTCCGGCATTGGTGTACTATACGGTAAAGCTGAATTATTGGATGCGATGCCGCCGTTTCTGGGCGGTGGCGACATGATCAGCACGGTGACAATGGAGAAGAGCACCTGGGCGGGCTTGCCCGCTAAGTTCGAAGCTGGAACCCCACCGATCGCGCAAGCTATCGGATTGGGTGCGGCGCTCGATTATGTGAGCGGTGTCGGGCTTCCCGGGATTGCGGGGCATGAAAACGATTTGCTGAACTATGCAACGCAGCAATTAGCGTCTATCGACGGTTTGCGGATCATCGGTACTGCGCCCAGCAAGACGTCGGTAATTTCCTTCACGATGGACTGCGCCCATCCCCACGATATCAGCACCATTATCGACCGCGCCGGAGTTTGCGTGCGAGCCGGGCATCATTGCGCCCAGCCGTTGATGGAGCGCATGGGGGTCCCGGCGACGACACGTGCATCGTTCGGCATGTACAATACCCGAGAAGAGGCTGACACGCTGGTTTCCGCCCTTCAAAGCGTTCAGGAGTTATTCGGCTAATGCTCGACGAACTACGAGAATTGTATCAGGAAGTGATCTTGGATCACGGCAAGGCTCCGCGGAATTTTCGCAAGCCCGATAATGCCAATTGCGAGGCGACCGGGAATAACCCGCTTTGCGGTGACCGTCTGATTGTTTACCTCAGCGTGGACGAGAACGATATCGTCCAGGATGCGGCGTTTCTCGGCAATGGATGCGCCATTTCGGTCGCCTCCGCGTCGATGATGACGGAAATCATGCAAGGAAAGACGAAAGCGGAAACCGAAGCCTTGTACAAACGTTTTCATGAAATGTGCACGACCGACGGGGAAGTCGATTTTTCCGATGACGAGGATATCGAAAAATTGATGGTACTGTCCGGGGTGCGTCAATTCCCGGTCCGCGTGAAATGCGCGACACTTGCCTGGCATACGATGGACGCCGCGCTTAAGGGCGAGACGGAAATTAGTACGGAGCGTTGAAAGGAAGGATTGAGATGAGTTACGGAATGCCACCTATTGGCGGCCACATGGAGCCGCCCAATCCGGAAGAGCTTCAGGATTTCACCGCCCGGGCAGGTGAGCCGATGGAGGCGGGGCTTGTGGCCGCGTCGCGCGAGTTGGTGATCGAAGCCCTGCGCACGGTCTATGATCCGGAAATTCCGGTGAATATCTACGATCTTGGTTTGGTCTACGACGTGACCGTCTCCGACAAGGGCGAAGTGGATATCCGCATGACGGTCACCGCGCCTGCATGCCCCGTAGCGGGTGAATTGCCGCAATGGGTCGCGGATGCAGTCGATCGAATTGAAGGGACCGGCGAGATTGAGGTTCACCTTGTGTGGGACCCCCCATGGGATCAATCGTTGATGTCCGAGGACGCCAAAATGGCGCTCGGTATGTTCTAATTGACTGAAATAACTTTCGAATCGATAGGATCATGGCAGCACCAATATTGACACTGACCGAAGCGGCAACCGATCGCGCAAAATTCTTGATGAGCCAGTCCGATAAGCAGGCGGCCGGCATTCGCGTTGGGGTAAAAACGCGCGGTTGTTCGGGATATAGCTATTTCGTTGAATATGCCGACGAAGTCTTGCCGTTCGAGGAATGCGTCGAAACCGATGGCTTGAAGGTCTATATCGACCCCATGGCGACGATGTTCATTCTGGGCTCGGAAATGGATTACCAGGAAGACAAGTTGAATTCGGGCTTCGTGTTTACGAATCCGAACGAGACAGGACGCTGTGGTTGCGGCGAATCGTTCAGCGTCGACCCCGATGAAAAATAATTCCATTGCGAATTAAATGTTAACTATATTCTAAACAATCCCAGGTCATGATAAGGTCCCGAAAGACAATGGGATAGATGAGTTGGGCGACGTGACAGAGGGCAATTTAAGGGGCTAAAACGTACGTCAATATTGTGGGATGGCGTATGTGGCATTGGCGGCGTCCACAAGTGTGTCTCGTCAGCGCCAATGGAACAAACTAAGCTGATTGCTTAAGGGATAGAATTTGGCTCATCTTCACCACTCAGGAGTGAAGAATGAGAGATACCCCAGAACGCCATAGCAATGCAGCAGATCGAACGGTGAAAGACATTTGTTGATTGATTGTGTTACGTTTTGTCCTTTTGCGTTCGATTAAAATAGTTAGGCCACGCCCAAAGTAGACGTAAGCATGTGTTAAGTTGCTGAGGCTTTCATGGTAGCAGTGATGATTGCGGTGGATGACAAACCGCTCGATGTTGGCGTTTAGATTACTCGGTAGGAAGTAATTCTCAATCAGGATGCAGTTCTTTAAAGTCTAATGCGAGCGTTTGCGGATGATTTGACTCGCCACGAATTCCCCGTCCAACCAATTAGCCAGTTCAACAGAGACATAACTCGCACCATTGTGAGACAGTAGGCGTGGCTTGTGTTGGACGGTTTCGTATTTACAGCTGGATGTCTTTAACGCGCGTTCCAGCGTATCGTTAACATCTAACGCTTTCATCTCGGTGCATAGCTTAGAGGCCACAAAGCTGGGAGGTTTACACCTTTATTATCATTCCACGCATGTAGTTTAATATGCTGGAGCGGGTAGAGAGAATCGAACTCTCGCGTCAACCTTGGGAAGGTTGCAGGCTACCATTACATCATACCCGCGATTGTATTATGTTAGCGTTCATCAATATCTAACGGAAGCCCTTTTCTCTCACCTGTATTTCGCCCGATATAGAACCTTTGAGCGGTTGTAACCCGATTGCCAATACCATCAGGTATATCATCAATAGACTTGCTAGCATTACGTGATAAAGGCGCGTTGGTATGCCTTGCGATGTACAGTTTGGGTTTGTTATCCTTCCGTCGTGTCGAAGATCGTGCGCATCCATTGCCTTTGTATATGTATTCCTCAAATTACCAATATTGCGTCTACGCAGCTTCTCTCTGCTAAACAATGGATGCGTAAATATGTAATCGTTGTCATCTGCGAAATCTAAATGATTACGCCTTCCTTCCAATAAATGATTAACCTTATCATGTACCTTGAAGGCTCTCGGCTTCTTTGTTCTGCGCGCTCCCTTTTCCATTGCTAATACCTGAATCCGTCCAATACGAACGCCATCTTCTTCATCTAATGACGGACCTTCTCTAACATATTGATCCACACGAAATGTCGGGAAATGCGGTAAAGAGCTAATATATCCGTTTTTAATAGATAATTGGAATACGGCGCGCAGAGTAGAGCAAAGCTTTGTCAGTGTGGAGTATGATAAAGGTTTAATGGTACCGTCGCGACGCCTTTTGCCAGTACGCAAGTTGTCAAAAACATTTCTATTTGATTTGCAGTGACCTTTTTGATTTCTAATGCGCCGAAGTGTGAATTTAGTAGTTTATTTATATCGTATGTATATTTCTTGTGTTTTTCGTCACTTACTTCACCGCGTCTGTTTTCTATCTTTAATTTAGCAAGCAGCAACCGCGACACTTCAACAAAGTGTTTTATGCTTATATCCATACCAACACTCAGTTGCGCACGTATTTCATCAAGTCATTTCTCTGCCATGCGCAATGCCTGTCCTGCATCGCGGTGATTAGTAAAAAAATCTTGTGCAGGAATGCCGCGTTCTAACTTGATCTTTGCACGCCAAACAGGGTTTCAAGTCCCTGCGTTTGGATGCGGTACCGTATAGCGTCTTTTGTATAGTTTAAGTGTCTTATCACCATTGAAATATTGGTTAGAAATTGCCATGTCCGTAATCCCCTTGTACCTCCATAAGTGTGGCAATTTTTTGGAGATGCATATGGTATCACGGGTTCTACAGATAAACAGAAATATGCAATTGCAGCAGGTTAACGCCTAATATATGAAGACACGACCGCTAGGGAAGCTCCTGCTCTACCGTTGAGCTACACCCGCATAACGTCCCGAAGTCATGAGTAAAGCGGCGCCTGAGTTCAAGTCTCGGGAATGATCTGGGCCAAGGTACGGGCCGCGTTTGTCATCTCGGTTTTCCCGAATCCCGCATATCCCAACAAGAAGCCACTGCGCGATGGTGCTTTGTCGTAGAATGCCGAGAGCGGCGGCGCCTCGACACCGGCTACGCGCAAGTCCCGCGACAGCTGTGTGTCATCCAGTCCTTCCGGTAGTTCGGCCAACAGATGCATGCCCGCATCTTCGGCTGTGAGGTTCAGGAAGCCACCCAGCTCCCGACGGACCAATTCGATCAACCTTGCTTGCCGGTTACTGTAAAGCGCACGCATGCGTCTAATATGTGCGCTTAGAAACCCTTCGGAAATAAAATCCGCGAGCGCTGCTTGAGCAATCGATGATGGGTGGGAATCGATTAGAATGCGAATCGAACGAAACGCATCGACTAGATCGTCCGGCACCACCATGTAGCCGATGCGGAGGCCCGGAAACATAACCTTGCTCATTGTGCCGATGTAAATTACTCGGCCTTCCTGGTCGAGGCCTTGCAGCGCGGCCAATGGTCGACCGCGGTATCGATACTCACTATCGTAATCATCTTCCAAGATAAACGCATCCGCCCGACGTGCCCATTCGAGCAGTTCCAATCGACGCCCCAACGTCATAGTCACACCGAGCGGATATTGATGAGATGGCGAGACGCAAGCCAGGCGGGCGTCCGGCGCAATGCGCTCGCCGTCGGATACACTAATACCTTCGTCGTCGACAGGAACGGCCGCCAGTTCGGCACCGGCCCCCAATAACGCACCTCGCATGCCTTGGAAGCCGGGTTCTTCCATCCAGACGGAATCGCCGGGGTCTATCAACACACGGGCCGTTAAATCAATGGCTTGTTGAGCACCGGAGACGATAATTACCTGGTTCGGATCGCACTGCACTGCACGCGCGGCGCCGAGATAAGAAGCGATGGCCTCGCGCAGTGGCGCGAAACCCAGTGGGTCGTTTCCGACAAGGAAACTTCGGGGTGGATGGCGCCATTTTCGCCCAAGGAGCCGCGCCCATTCCTCGAACGGAAACTCCGCAAGCTCCGGTATGCCGGGCGAAAACGCAGAGGGACAGGTTGAACCCCGACCGCTGATAGATGCGAGATATGTGCCCCGTTTGGATGGTCCCCGGCGCTGGATGTTTGCCGGGCGCGATGTCGTCCCAGTGCCTCGTGCGTACAATAATTCTTCCGGAAGCGTGGTCGACACATAGGTGCCGGCTCCAGTCCTCCCTTCGATGTATCCCTCGGCGAGCAGTTGATCGAAGGCCGAGACCACGGTGTTGCGCGAGAGATCCAAATCCTGGGCAAAAGAGCGCGTTGCCGGAAGCCGTTGGCCTGGACGAAGGCGGGCGCTCAGGATCGCGTCCCGTATGGCGAAATAGAGCTGACGGTAAAGCGGTTCCGGCGCATTGGCATCAATAGAAATCGCCTCGAGATGAGCCGCGACCGACCGTTTCAATATATGACTCCGGATTGGAACTGCTAAATGGGAGAAAAATACCATAACGGCAACACCGCTATTTGCAACGGCACTCTCGACTCACGTGATTGTCATTGTGTATCGGTCATCGAACAGTCTTTAATGAAGCAACGGACGTTCGGTCTGCGACCGTTTCGAATTAACCCTTAGCAACTATTTTTACCGGGTAATGAGCGAAGCCAATACACTTGAAAAACCGCTCTTGGCAGAGGCGAAATTTCGCGATCCTCAGCTGACAGCGAACGGCGAGATTCGCGCTTCCGTGCATCTGACGGAATTGAAAACCTTGTGGTTCAATACAGGCACGCTTTGCAATCTCACGTGCAGCAATTGCTATATCGAATCCAGCCCCACCAACGATCGCCTCGTCTATTTGACCG
>CAXAGK010000202.1:0-6886 GCA_963968305.1 uncultured Rickettsiales bacterium
ATGTCGAAAAAGGTTTATTCCCGGTTCCGCAATTTCGCGACCGATGCACCGTTGATTTCCAACTCGACTGGTTTGCCGGCTTGGAATACCGAGCTTTGGCGCAAAAACACAACGCGCGCTTTGCCCTCGCTAATCCCGGGCATATTAGGCGTCAGCGGCGGGATCGGCTGCTCCGTTGTGGTGCAACCGGCCAGGGTAAGGATCGCCAGAAGGGCACCCATCATGGCGCCCGATCATGATTTGCCTCTCGTTATTTTGAAAACCCTAGCATGCTCTCTCAAAGATTTGTGTGCGACCGATCACAGCCACACGCACAAGTGATGGGCAACGCCGAGCCTCGTTGATGCGGTCCCATTACTCTACTATCTTTGTTGAAGGCCGAACACGGGTTAAGAGCAAAGATGACTGAATTCATTACAATCGATCGACAATTCAACGGCCCACCGGGCTCTGGACACGGGGGTTACGTGGCGGGGGCCATCGCCGATCTGTTCGACGGCACTGCGGAAGTGACGCTCCGAAGTCCGCCGCCATTGGTCGATCCCATGCGTGTTGATCGATTGGGTGACCGGGTGGCGATTCGGTTTGGTGAAATCTTGGTTGCTGAAGCGAAACCGTCCGTCATCAATCTTGAGGTAACGTCTTGCGCGGATATGGCGAGTGTCGAAGTCGCCGTCGAGCGATTTAACGAATTCAAGAAGGACGACTTTCATCAATGTTTCGCCTGTGGCTCTGGGCGCGACGAAGGGGACGGTCTGCGGCTGCTCACAGGACCGATCGACGGCAGCGATGTTGTGGCCGCACTTTGGACGCCTCATGAGAGTTTCGTTGGGCAGGATGGACTCATTCCCCGGCGCATTCTCTGGAGTGCACTCGACTGTCCGGGTGTTTGGTCGATTATCCGGGACAGTGGTGTGATCATGCTGCTCGGTCGTTTCACAGCGGAAGTGGACGGTGATCTAAAAGCCGGAACGCCGTGCACAATCGTTGGATGGCCGATGGGTCGCGAGGGCCGTAAGGCATTTGCCGGAACCGCGATCTACGACGATCAAGGGAAAGTGCGTGGCCGGGCCAAGGCAGTCTGGATCGATATCGGCAAGCAGGTTTAAGTTAGTACGCTGCTAAAGCCCGTGCCCTCTCCAATCGGTGTTGTGCATTCCGATAAATTGGGACTTCGATCTGAGAGCCGTCCAGTTCTGCCCGCCCGTCTCCCGCAGCTTGAGCGGCTTCAAATGCAGCGACGATACGCTCCGCCTGGCGGACTTCTTCCGTCGATGGCGTCAGTACCCGATTGATGACTGCGGCATGTGCTGGATTGACCGCGCTCTTCGCCGTATAGCCGAGCCGCCGGGCATGGTGCGCTTCCGCCTCGATCCCGTCTGCGTCGGTCCAGGTGTAAGGCGCGTCGATGGAGACAATACCGGCGGCAACGCATTCAACGTGAAAGCGTGCTCGCACATATTTTAGTTCCTCGCCATCCTGCCCCCGTTCCGCGCCTAAATCTGTCGCCATGTCTTCCGACGCGACGAGGGCGGCGGTGATCCGTGGGCTAGCTTTGCAGATCGCGTAGGTTTGTATCAGCCCTCGTGCCAGTTCGATATTGGGGACGAGCTCGGTTATACCGACTTCCAAGCATAACTCCCGCTCGGCGCGCAAGACCGCCTCTTCTAATTCCGTCACATGGGAAGGTTCGGATACTTTCGGTAGCATCACCACGTCAGGCGCGCCCCGCATGACCGCCGCCAGATCATCCCGACCGTCGCCCGCGAGAGGATTGACCCGCACCCCCGCGATCACGCCGCGCCCTTTCCAGGCGGCAAGGACACCGGGAGAGATTTCCCGTGCCTTGGCGCGCTGGGAAGGGGCGGTGAAATCTTCAAGCTCGTGAATGAGGACATCCGCGCCGGAATCGGCAGTGGTGATCAATTGCGCTTCATCGGCACCACCCACGAATAACCAGGAACGGCGTAGTTTGGCTGGGCGGATTTGGCACATGTTAGGGTCCTTTTCCCGGTGTCGAGAATGCGTAACTAATATGATGGAACATCATATACGGAGGATGCTCGAATGGACGAATATAAAAAGAAATCTACGCTGCGAATGATCCCCTATGGCCTATATGTCATGGCCGCAAAAGATGGGGATGGCAATGTTGGTGTTGGGACGGTCAATTGGGTCACGCAGACCTCATTCGATCCACCGCTTGTCGCCATCGGCGTGAAGATCGATTCGGGTCTCTATGAGATTGCTAAGGCGGCCGGTAGTTTTGCCTTGAACATGTTAGGCAAAGGGCAGCAAGGGGTCGCCTTCGGCTTCTTCAAACCGGCGGAAGTCGACGGCGATACTATCAGCGGTGAGCCGGTGACGGCGGGGTCGACGGGATCGCCCTTGCTTCGCAATGCACCCGCCGCGCTCGAGTGTAAAATTGTCGAGATCGTGAAACAGGGCGACCATCACATCGTGGTTGGTGAGGTCGTCGACGTCCATCAACCTAATGCCCCCAAGGGCCGCGCGGACGAGGCCATCCTGGAGATGAAAGACCTCGGCGATAATGTCTTCTACGGCGGTTAAGGTCTAACGCGCGAAGCGGTGGATTATTCTGCCGCTTCGTTGTGGACTTCGTGCTCGGCGACGAATTTTTCCGCTTCCAGCGCGGCCATGCAGCCCATACCCGCGGCGGTGACCGCTTGACGAAAAATCTTATCCTTCACATCCCCGGCGGCGAACACGCCGGGAATATCCGTCGCCGTGCTATCTGGCTTGGTCAGGACGTAGCCTTCATCGTCGAGCTTCAAATGCCCTTTGAAGATTTCGGTTGCCGGGTTATGTCCGATGGCGACGAAAACGCCGTCGAGTGTCATTTCCGTGATCTCGTCCGTCTTCACATTGCGGAATTTCGCACCGGTGACGCTCGGCGGATTGTCGTCGCCCATGATGTCCTCAAGGACGTTGTCCCACAGCACTTCCACTTTTGGATTAGAGAAGAGACGGTCTTGCAGGATTTTCTCCGATCGCAATGAATCGCGGCGATGGACCAAGGTTACCTTGCTGGCGTGATTGGTCAGGTAAAGCGCTTCTTCAACTGCGGTATTGCCACCGCCAATAACCGCGACTTCACGCTCACGGAAGAAGAACCCGTCGCAGGTGGCGCAAGCGGAGACGCCAAAGCCCATGAATTTTTGTTCGGCGTCGAGGCCGAGCCAACGGGCTTGCGCCCCGGTCGTCACGATCACTGTGTCGCCGGAATATGCGTCGCCAGAATCGCCGACGGCGCGGAAGGGGCGGGATGAGAAATCGACCGATGTGATCACATCATGGATCATCCGCGTGCCGACATGCTCTGCCTGCTTTTGCATTTGCTCCATCAGCCAAGGGCCTTGGACGACGTCTTCGAATCCTGGATAGTTCTCGACGTCCGTTGTGATCGTCATCTGTCCGCCCGGCTGCATGCCGGCGACGATCATGGGCTGGAGGTTGGCACGCGCCGCATAGATGGCGGCGGTGTAACCGGCGGGGCCTGAGCCGATGATAAATACCTTGCTGTGATGGTGGGCCATGAGGTGTTTTCCGTTCTGGCAAATCGTCTGTTTAGGGTTGCTTTCCAAGTAATGGGGATTCGACGAAGGCGCAAGGGAATCACGGGAGTTTGCGCCGAAATTGAGATGGTTGCACCGAATCGTATATTTGTTAGCATCTGAAAGATGTGCTTTTACCCCTCTCATAGGCGGCGAATCGCCACCTTCGTTTGCAGTCTCGCGATATGTTTGCTTTTGGGTGCGCCCTCCGTAATTGCGGCTGAGCAAGGGGAAGCTGCAGCCCGCGCAATACCGGCGACGGAGCGCGCGCTGGCCGAGGCCGAACGGAAACTCGGCTTTCTGAACACCAGGTCTTTGTCTTATCGGCGCTCGCTTGCCGGGCTATACCAAATGCAAGGGCGTCACGCCGATGCCGCGACCTTGATACGGCGCGAGGTGGAAGCCTTCGAGAAGGCGGAAGGGCCACGCAGCACCAACTTCGCAAGTAGTATGAACCGGCTCGCGGATATTTATCGCAAGGGCGGGCGGGCGCAGGAGGCCGACGAGCTGTTGCAACGGGCATTGGGTATTTACCAAAAACAGCCGGCGTGGCGCACGAGCCCACCACCGCCGGTCATGCGAACGCAACGGCCAGGCCTGATGCCAGTTGCGAAAAAGAAACCAGTGCCCGCGTTCCGCCGAGCTCCGGCACGGGGATTGCCGGTCAGTGGTGCGGTTGCCCGAGCCGCACCCGTTGCCAAGGGAAAAGTCGCACCTGCTCCCGCGGCCGCCAAACGAGAGCTGACATTGCGCGAGCTGCAATACCTCGAGCGGGCGATGCGCCTCGACCGGGAGGCCGGTGAACTTTGGTGGCAGAAACGATTCGTTGACGTGGAGCGGAATTACCGTGAAGCCTTGCGCTATCGCGAGGCGGCGTTGGGGCGCGATCACCAAGACGTGGGGCATAGCCTGATCCGTCTGGCGCGGCTGTATTGGAGCAGCAACCGAAATGCCGAGGCATCCGCTCTACACCGGCGGGGCATCGCGATCTTGGAGCGGAAGCTCCCCGCCGACAGTACGGACCTGGCGGATGCTATGTGGGAACTCGGCGGGTTCCTGCAAATCGTGGGCGATTACAATGCCGCCCAGCCATTGATGTCAAAAGCGCTATCGGTCTTCGAGAAGGATGCCGATAAGCGAACCAACATGTCTCGCCGACGTGCGACCTACGCCACGGTGCTGAAGGAGATGGGCCGGGGAGAGGAAGCAGCGGCGCTCAGGCGCTAACTGTCTCCGTGCCGATATGGTGTAAAATTTCCCGGGTCACGCGTTCTGGATGGGTGAGCGGCGACATGTGCCCCGCATCTTCCAAAATCAGGAATTTGGCCCCTGGAATATTCTCGGCCACGATCTCCGACATCCGCATATCGTAGAGCGAGGTGTCAACGCCGCGGATCACCAAGGTAGATTTATCGATGCTCTGCACCTCCGCCTGTGTCGTGCGGTTATTGGCGTTGGCGTTGAAGTTCGCCAGTTGCGCCGGAGTGCGGCGGATGAAGTTCTGCCGCGTCTTCTCCGCATATCCGACCCAGGTGCCGGGCTCGTTGCGGAAATCAAGGAAGCCTTGCCATGCGGCTTCCGGCCCATCCTTGGCAAGCCGTTCGCGGAAATCATCCTGAATGCCTTCCAGCTCGGCGAGAGCATCGGTCCCACCGAGTTCCCGCAACAAGCACGCGACCATCGGCTCGATCAGCACCAAAGAGCGGACCATCTCCGGATGCTCCAAGACAAACCGAATCGCGGTGCCGCCGCCGTAGGAATGTCCGATCAGATCGAAACTCTCGACCCCCACCTCGTCGAGAATGCGCTTCACCAGATCGGCCTGGTCGTCGTGCAGCAATGTCTCCGGGTCGGGCCAAAACGAGGATTTTCCATGACCCCAACCATCCGGGGTGATGGTGTGGTATTTATCGTCGAGCTCCCCCAGCACACCGCGCCACTGCGCCCCGGTACTCCCCGCCGCGTGGAGCAGCACCAGCACAGGGCCTTCCCCGGCCTCGCCGTAATTAATGGTCAGGCCGTTTTCTTCAATCCTGGGCATTCAACTAATCCAATCTGATCACAATGCTGTCGAGCTTGCTCGTCGGCGCGCTGTAGCGTTGCATTTTGAGGGGGTCGTGCCCCGGTATCACCATCTCCGGCCTACCGTCCGCGAGCTTCACCGCGGTGCGGGCACCTTGCAGCATGTCGCCGACATGGAAGGCCGCCGGATAGGGGTTCTGGTTTTCCATATTGGCGTACATGTGGATGGCGTCGGAGGCCAGTACCAGCCAGCCGCCACGGGTCCAGACGCGGACAATCTGCATGCCGTGGGTGTGGCCGCCGACCCGGTGGACGGAAATGCCCGGCGCGATTTCGCCCTCGCCATCGGTGAAGATGATCCGGTCGTCATAGACCGCGCGGACGAAATCCACCGTGTATTCGATGAAATTGCCGTAGCGGAATGCCTTGTGCCGCAGATAGCGGCCGGTGGCGAACTCCATCTCGTCGTCTTGGATGTGGAATTTCGCCTTCGGGAAGTCCGGCATGCTGCCCGCATGGTCGTAGTGCATGTGGGTGACGATGACTTCCTCGACTTCCGCCGGGTTCACGCCCAACAGATCGAGGCCCTCCGCCGGCGTGCGCAGCAAGTTCTTGGCGCCGCGCACATAGCGCCGATCGAATCCCAGATCGACGACATAGGTCTTGCCGCCGCCGCTGATCGACCAGACGAAATAATCCATCGTCATGGGCGCGTCGTGCGGGTCCTTGTAGATGAAGGTGCCGTGGCTAGAGGTTTTCTTCTCGGCGTATTTGATCGCGTGTACTTCGTAGGTCGGCAGGCTCATTTCGTGCGCCGCCATACTTTATCCATATCGCCGATGGGATCCTCGTGGAGCGCCACGGCGATGCCTTCGAGTTCCTTCGACGCCGCCGGGAACAATGTCAGGACCTGAGGATCGTGGCCGGGAATGACCTTGTCTTCGTTACCGTCGGCGAGGCCGCGTAGCTTCTCGTAGCCGTCCAGCATATCGCCGACGTTATAGACGATGGGGAAGGGGTTCGGGATCGCCATGTTGTCGTAGAAATGATTGGCGTCGGAGGCGAGCACCAGCCAGCCCTTCTTGGTCCACACCCGCACCGACTGCACGCCGTCCGTGTGGCCGCCGATGTGATGGACCGAAATGCCCGGCGCGATCTGCATCTCGCCGTCGACATACTGCACCCGGTCGTCATAGACGAGGCGGACCATGTCGATCACATAGTCGACCGCATAAGGATGGCGCAGCGGCGCGTGCATCATGCAGCGCCCGGTGCAGTACGACATCTCG